>JAUNKI010000091.1 GCA_030532815.1 Leptotrichiaceae bacterium | reverse complement strand
TATTTCTATTATTACAATTTAACTGTACTTTCATTTAAAATCATTTCTTTATATTTCAGTTCCCTTCAACATTCAAATTTTACTGCGTGAAAAATACGTAGAGTGAGCATCGTAAAAACATCCTTTTTTGTTTTTACAGCGAACTGGCATTTTTGAGCTTTAGTAAAATTTGAGTTGAATCATTTTTTTGCTAAGCTTTTTTTCTAAAAAAAGCGTAAAAAAGGCTATTTTTTCCCCCACAATTTCTTCATTCTTTCATTTGCCGTATTTTCAAATTTATTGTTACCGTGTTTATAAAATTTAACTTTTTTGACCATATAATCCTGTTTCACAAAATTCTCCTCATAATTATGAGGATATTTATAATCTTTAGCTCCCAATTTTGTGAGATATTTGGGAACTTCCTGTATTTCCTTATTTTCAATATGATTTATCGCATCATTTATTGCCACATAAGCTGAATTACTTTTAGGCGACAATGCAAGATAAATCGCCACTTCCGATAATATTATTCTCGCTTCGGGCATACCTATCTCCTTAGTTGCCTGCATTCCTGCCACTGCTACAGGCAAAGCCTGCGGATTTGCAAGGCCTATATCTTCAGATGACAGTATAACTAACCTTCTTGCCAGATATAACGGATCTTCTCCTCCTGAAAGCATTTTTGCAATCCAGTAAACGGCAGCATCAGGATCACTCCCTCTTATACTTTTTATCATTGCTGAAATTGTATCATATTTATCTTCAGTTTTATGATAGGATTTTTTAGTATTCAGTATTTCTCTGACTTCTTCAAGGGTAAATTCCACTCCGATATTGGATAATAGCTCCATTATATTTATTCCCTGTCTTGCATCGCCTTCTGTTATTCCTGAAATATATTCGAGAATTTCTCGGGAAAAATTGAAATTTTCCTTTTCATTTATATTTTTCAGGATGGAAAATATGTCTTCCTTATTCAGTTTTTTAAATTCAAAAGCCAGACATCTTGATAACAAGGCATTATTCAAATTATAATAGGGGTTTTCAGTAGTTGCTCCGATTAAAATAATATTTCCGTTTTCCAAATCCTGAAGTAAGGAATCCTGTTGAAGTTTATTAAACCTGTGAATTTCATCAAAAAACAGAAGTGTCTGTCTTCCTTCAATATCAAATATTCTTTTAGCCTTTACCGATAATTCCTTAATATCCAAAACGGAAGATTTTATTGCATTAAGGTACTCATAATTATAATTCATTTTATTTGCTACAATTTCGGCAAGTGTTGTTTTCCCTGTACCCGGTGCTCCCCAAAATATTGAATTCATAAAAGTTCCTTTTTCAATTATTTTTCTTAAAACTCCTTTTTCTCCTACCAGTTTACTCTGTCCGTAAAAATCTTCCAGATTTTTGGGTCTGTATCTGAATGCAAGAGGTTTTTTATCTTCATGCAGGTTTTCAAATAAATTCATTTTTCCAATCTCCTGTTTTTATTATTTTCTGAATATTAAAATGCCCTCAAAAAGAGAGCAGTTCCAATATTTAAAGTTTATTCAATTTTTTTCAAATCATCATTCTCATTTCGGTTTTTATAATCTTGATTTTCTGTTCTTATATATTTTACATTCAAATAAACAATAGTCATCATTGTATTTGAAAATAGAACAGATATTCCTATTAAAATACATAGAATAACTAATTTGACTTCAGGCATAATAGGGAGAAAATTTAAAATAAAAGAGCACATATGAAAGCACATATAAGAAATAAAGATTAAAATTATTATCGGCAAAAATATTCTGCCTCTATTTCCTGAAGTTATTTTTAAGTTATGATTATACAACTCATTTAAAGTCATTTTTTCAATAACGTATGAAGTTATAAAATAAGGAAATATAAAAAAAACAATCAAAAATACAATTCCCGTTATGGGTACACTGAATATTATAGCTAATATAATGAGTTTTATTGAACTGTTTTCTATTTCCTGAGCAGGATCAATAAAAAACGCAATTTTTCTTATTAATAAAAGGGAAAAAGCACCTCCAATTGTACCTATCAGCAAGTCTAACGGCAAATTAGGCATTAATATGTTAAAAGCTCCACTGGCAAAATAAAGTATACTAATCCCTATTATTAATACTGCTTCTTTTCTTATTATTTTTTTTAATACTTCAAAAGCTTTACTGAAGTATTCACCTGTTTCCAAATAGCCCTCTGACAGCTCTTTCTTCAGTTGTTCCATATGCGTCTCTCCTTTCAAAATTTTCATTATTACATTAATAATACTCTATTAATATATAAAATGCAAGCCTATTTTAAAAAAAGATAATTTCCATATAAAAAACCGTTCAAAATTTTGCAATTCTTACAAATTAATATTCCTTAATTATGTATTCAAATGCTCCCAATGCAGCTTTTGCACCTTCTCCTACAGCCACAACAATCTGTTTCTGTTTAACTTCGGTAACATCTCCCGCTGCGAAAATTCCTTTTTTACTTGTCATATTATATTCATCAATAACAATTTCTCCCATTTTATTTGTCTCTACCAAATCTTTAACTAATCCGCTTTTCGGAGCAAGTCCTATTTCTATAAATACTCCGTCTATTTTCAGATCACATTCCTCATTTGTTTCTCTATCAAGATATTTCAGATTTTCTGCAAACTGCGTACCTGTAACTTCTGTAGTGGCAGCATTTGTAATAACTTTTATATTTTCTCTTTCTGACAGTTTATCCTGTAGTACTTTATCCGCTTTCAGTTCAGGCATATATTCTATTAAAGTAACATTTTTAGCTATTCCTGCCAAGTCAAGAGCGGCTTCCACTCCTGAATTTCCTCCTCCTATAACTGCCACATCAAGGTTTTTATAAAAAGGACCGTCACATGTAGAACAATAATGTACTCCTTTACCTGTATATTCAGCTTCTCCCGGAATATTAAGATTTTTCCATTCTGCACCTGTTGCTATTATTACAGTTTTTGTCTTGTAGCTTTTTCCGTCGTCGGCTGTTACTATTTTATCTTTCCCATCCTCTTTTATTTCTTTTACAAGATGTCCTTCCTTAAAAGCTATTTCATATTCTTTCATATGTTTTTCAAGAGATTCTGCAAATTTTGCACCTGTAGTTTTCGGAGTTCCTATTATATTTTCAATTTCATTTGTATCTAATACCTGCCCACCTGTCTTGAGTCCTATTATTCCTACAGCAAGACCTTTTCTTACTGCATAAATTGCAGCTGAAACTGCTGCAGGTCCTGTTCCTACTACAATTACATCATATAATTCATTTTCATCTATTTTTCTTAGTTTCCCTTCATCCAACGTTCCTAAATTTAAACTGAAATCCATTTTTCCTCCTATAGTATTTTATAATAATCCATTTAATCTTGTAATCATTACAATTATAATTTATTGTATTATAAAATACTCTATTTGTCAATATTAATGTCAGTCTACCTCAAACTTTTTCTAAAAAGTTTGATAAAAAACTCCTAAAATAAATTATCTTATACTCAACTTTTCTTCATTGAGGGCTTATTGCCGCTCTCACACTCATACTATTAATTATTTTTAATATCCAAAATTATTCGTTATGCTTAAAGTTGTACATTTTTTTAAGTTCAGGGCTATCTTACAAGTTAAAAATAATTTTCTAACTATAAGTATTACATATTTTTAAAAATTAAAAGACATTATTTTTACTAATTTTATAAAAATAGAAAAATATATAAAATTTATAATTAAACGTATTTCTGTACCTTATAAGACAGTCCTGAGAAAAAAGCGTAAATTAATTCATTCCCAACGTCAGCATTGAAGCAAAATCAGTATTATCCTCAGTCATCATCCAGCTGTTTCCATTTTTTTGATATTTGATATCCATTGTTTTTTCTATATACTGAACATTTCCTCCTGCAATCCTTGAATTTATATGCTTTATCATTTCCGTTATAAGAGCCTGAGCCGCTTCTTCCTGACTTTTATTTTTAAAATTTTCGGCTATTTTAGGAATTTCATTTTGAAATTCAGCTACAATCGGAGCCAGATTGGGATATTTTGCCGAAATATTGATTGTAGACAGACTTCCGTTTATATTACTTCCGTTTATTGTATACGTCAGATTTTTGTATCCTTCAAGAAACATGGCAAACTGTTCGGCATTTCCTTCGGGAACAGCTTTCTGAAATTCTTCCATACTTCCGGACTGTATCATTTTCATAAGATTTTCAAATGTTCCTTGGGGAGAATCTGCAGACTGCATATTATTGGAAATTGTATTGGTATTTTGAGTATTCTGATTATTCTGCTCCGTTGTCAGTCCTGAAAACTGATTCTGATTTTGTTCCTGATTTTTGTTTTCTCCTCCGCAGGCTGTTATAAGTAAAATTATCCCTAATAAAATTACCGTATATTTTTTCATTATATTTCCTCCTTATAATTTTAAGTTTTTACTTTATTTTATTATAATTTTATTTCAAATATTAAAAAATAATAGAAATCCTAAAATTTTATTTTAATTTTTTCATATTTTCTATTTACTTGTATAAGGTACAGTAGCAGTCAGCTCAGTGAAATATAAGCTGTTTTTTCTCTCGTCTGTAAAAATATAAAAATTTTTTACTCTCTTATTTACAAGAACCATTTTCTGATAATTATATAACGGTATTTCCGCAACCTGTTCGCCGAAGTACTCCTGCCACCTGTTATATGCCATTATTTTATAAGCCTGATCATACATTGCCTGCTCACTTACCGTTTCCCTTAAAATTTCTTCATGTTCTTCAGAAACGAATCTTGCTCCAAAATATTTCCCTGTTCTCGAAAAATATTCAAAAGGATTGAAATAATCAAGTATCTCTCTTGTTCTTAAATAGACATCCGCCTGTGTATCGTTCGTATCTTCAATTTTTTTTATTTCCTCATTAGTCACTTCTATCAGTTTCGTTTTTATTCCGATTTTTGACCATTGAGACACAATATAGCCTTCTATGGTATCATGACTGCTGTATTCCTTTTTGTTAATTGTATCTTCTTTTTTATGTGTAAAAAAGTTTATTTCCAGAGGATTCCCGTTTTTATCCTCTCTAAACCCGTCTCCGTTTATATCGATATATCCTGCCTCGTCCAGCAGCCTTTTGGCTTTTTCGGGTTCATAAGTATACTCAATATTTCTATTTGAATATTTTCTTATTATAGGCGGAATAGGTATATCTGTCTTTTCATATGTATAATGATATATTCTCTTCGCTTTTTTATCCTTTATTCTTTCTTCTATATTTAATGCATATCTAAGTGCCTGCCTCAATCTTTTATCCGACATTTTCATTTCACTTTTCATAACATTTTCATTTTTTTCCTTATCCCAATGACCTAAGTTAAAGTTTAAAAAAGTATAAGACAGTGACATATTCCCCAATATTTCTATATTACTGTATTTCATATAAGTAGGGTGCCCTTCTCCCCCTTCCAGCAATGCTATGTCATATACTCCGTTTTTTATTCCGTCAAGCATTGATTTACTTGATATGACATCTACAACCAGTTTGTCTATTTTAGGCTTTCCTCTGAAATAATATTCATTTGCCTTTGCTTTGAAACCCAATCCCTGTATTATTTCAGTAGGAACATAAGGACCCAGTGTCACTATATTTGTTCTTACTCTATCAGAATTTGGAAGTTCTTTCACGGGTATTCCGCTTAAATGATGTTTCGGCAGAGCAAATTTTATTATACTCATTCCTGCAACATTATTCAGTCCCTGCGGAAATTTATAAAGAGTCAGTTCCACCGTTCTGTCATCTATTTTCCTTAATCCTGATATTGTATCATTCAGTTTTTCATAATAATTTCTTGCTCCTTTTATATTACCCAGTCCTGTTTCTCCCCAGTGATTTTCCCCTTTATAGTCTTTATGTGCCACTACTTCGTAAGTATATACAATATCTTCTGAAGTAAAAGGCTGACCGTCACTCCATTTTATCCCTTCCTTTATTTTCAATATTACTTTTTTAAACTGCTTTTTACTATCGTCGACTATACTCATTTCATCTATAATTCCCGTATTTGTAAATTCAAAGTCTTCATTTATATCTACTATAACGGAACCTATAAGTCTTGTTATCAGTCTGTCTTTTATATTACTTGCAGCAGCTTCGCTCAATATTCCTCCGAACCCTTCCTTTGTTGCCGATATTACAATTTTTAACGGCTCTCCTCCTGTCACTGCCTGTCCCGTATTGAAAATTCTGTTGGGAAACATCCCCTTATATTCTTTTACTTGAGGAGAACCTGAATTATAAATATTTTTCTGCTGACTATCCGAAAAATTATTTACTCCGCAGCTGAAAATCAGCATTAAAATCGAAATTATTAAAAAATATTCTTTTTTTACGTATTTCATATCATTTTCTCCTTTTATTTATTTTTTATCGGTTCCGGTGCAGTAAGTTCAAGGTCACTGATATCCATTTCCGAGGTAACTTTCTTTATTCTCCTATTTACAAGATATACTTCATAAACATACATTAATGGAACTATCGGTAACTGTTCCGAATAATATTCCTGCCATTTTTTATTTGCTTTTATTCTGTAATTTTCATCTTCTACACCTTTTTTACTTATAATATTTTCAAGAAGTTTATCATTTTCTTCAGAACTGAATCTTGAAAATGAATTAATCGCCTTACGTCCAAATCTGGTTGACGGATTTATATAATTTATATTGTACATTCCCATAAAATACATATCTACATTTTTATCATCAGAATCCGTAAATTCCAACAAACTTTTTATATTTCCCCTTCTTATTATTTTTGTTCTTATTCCTATTCTGTCCAAAAAACCATATTTCACTGATATTTTGAACAGCAGCTATTTTTATTTCAAAATAATTTCCGTTTTTATCTTCTCTGTATCCGTCTCCGTCCACATCTTTATAACCTGCCTCATCCAACAGCTGCTTTGCTTTTCCCGGATTATATTCATAACCTTTCAGTTTTGCATTAAAATATCGTCTGCCGTATTTTTCGGGAGGAATTATTGAAGATGCTTTTACTGTTAAAGGAAAATTTTTCTCTATTTCTTCTATATTAAGTGCATAAGTCAATGCCTTTCTCAATCTTATATCGGACATTTTCATGGAAGGATCTGTTATATTTTCTTTTTTTACTTTATCGTAAATTCCGAGATTGAATATAAGCACGTCCACATGATTTTTAATATTTCCCATAATTTTCATATTATTCAGTTTTTCTATCCCTTCATATGCATAATTGGGCATATTGTAAACAAGATCATAAGCTCCCGCCTTTATAAAAGGCATAATTTCTCCTATATTCTTTCCTTCTATTACAGCCTGTTTCGTTTTCGCTCTTCCCTTATATAAATGTACATTTGCCTTTAAAATAATTTTATTTTCAGTTATATTTACAGGAATATATGCTCCCAACGTAACAGGATTGATTTTAACCTTATCAGAATCCAGCAGATTCTTTACAGGAATATCCTTCAAATGATGCTTTGGAAGTAGTGCTACTGCCAGCATACCGTCAACAGGAGTACTTAATCCCGGTGAAAATTCCTTAAAAGAAACTTCTACGGTTCTGTCATCGATTTTTTTTATACCTGAAATAGTGGAAGTCTGACTGTTATGGTATTCTTCTCCTCCCACTATATTCATAAAATCATAGCCGTAATTTTTATTGGGAAAATCTTTATTTATGACAGTTTCATAAGTGAATACTATATCATCGGCATTTAAAGAATGACCGTCACTCCATTTCATATTATTTTTTATTTTTATTTTAAATTTTTTGTTTTTTTTATCAAGAGAAAATTCAGCCGCCCCTTTTTTCGTTATTTTTGAATTTATATCATAATCAAATATGTAGCTGTCGGTAAAACCTATAACAAAATTTTTTTCATAAATATTCAAAACTTCATTATATATTTGTGGAAGAGG
>JAUNKI010000090.1 GCA_030532815.1 Leptotrichiaceae bacterium | reverse complement strand
AGGAAAGAAAACAGAGAGAATTGGAAAAACAGCGGCAAAGAGAATTGGCAGAAAAAGAAAAACAGGAAAGAGAGAAAGAAGAATATATGAATGCGGAACAGCCGGATTATATTACTATTTCCAGGTATCCAAATGAATTTAAAAATAAGAAAGTAAGATTTTACGGTAAAGTTGCACAAATAATAGAACAGAATAACAATACCGTAGCCTTTAGAATGTATGTTACAAATAGATGTTATGAATATGACTGCAAATGGAATGATGATATTTATGTTATATTTAATAAAGATGATAGCATGAATATTTTAGAAAATGATGAATTAGAGATTACAGGAGATTTTATGGGTATAGAAACTTATCAAACAATTCTTGGCAGTAAGAGATCTATTCCTAAAGTACGGGCAAAGTATTTGGAACTTAATTAATTATAAATAAATTAAAGGAGATGATTTTAATGGGTTACATTAAGCCGGAAGAGGTACTTTCGCCGAAAGGGAGAGTAGGCAATATCAGAGTTCTTGTAGAAAAAGAAGATTATTCAATTGTTCTTCTTGAATGGGACGGTGAAGATGTAGTAGCTACAAGATGGAATACTACAAATATTGAAAAAGATAATATCGGTACTCCCCAGTCAAGAGGATTACCTACATGGTTTATTCTTCCTGAAGAAATTGCAGACGCTTATCTAGAAAAATATGTAAAGAAAAGAGAATTAAGAGATAAACTGAATGAATTTTCTAAATAAACAAAGTAAAAATTTTTAAAACAGATAAATAAAACTTTATCTGTTTTATTTTTTATGTAAGAAAATAAAAATGATTTTAATCTTTAATATGATAATGGAAAAAGAAATGAATATACAGAATAAATAAAATTATTTTAAGATATGATAAGATCAAATGCACTCGGTATAAAAAGGAGAAAAACAGAATTAAAATATTTTTTTAAATCCTATAAAGTAAATTTATGAAAAATATATTTTAGTTTATTTTGATAGAAGTTTTATTGATTATAAAAAATTGTATTTAATAAATTATGATTTTAATCCGGCTTTTGTATATGAAGTTTTTCAAGTCATTTAAAAATTAAAATTAATTGCTTAATAAGTGCTTTTTTGCTATAATTAAAGGGTAAAAGAAAAATAGGAGGAAATGTAGAATGAAAATAGTAGTTTTCGATGCAAAACCCTATGATATTGAGTTTTTTGAAAAATGGAACGAAAAATACGGGGCAAAAATAACATATTTTGAAGAAAAGTTGAGTTTAAAAAATGTAATGCTTACAAAGTATCAGGATGTAGTCTGTACTTTTGTAAATGATGATTTAAATGAAAGAGTAATAAACATTCTTTCCAAAAACGGAGTCAGAGCCATAGCAGTAAGGGCGGCAGGATATAACAATGTAGATATAAAAGCTGCAGCAGACAACAGAGTGACGGTTTTCAGAGTGCCTGCCTATTCGCCTTATGCAGTAGCCGAGCATGCACTGGCGTTATTAATGACGGTAAACAGAAAGATACATAAAGCCTATAACAGGACAAGAGACAGTAATTTCAGTTTGGTAGGTCTGACGGGAATGGATCTGAACGGAAAAACGGCGGGGATTGTCGGAACAGGAAAAATAGCGAGAATATTTATAAAAATACTGAACGGATTGGGAATGGACGTAATAGCTTATGATAAATTTCCTAATGAACAGGCTGCAAAAGAGGAAAATTTCAGATATGTGGAACTTGATGAACTGTTTGAGAAATCTGATGTCATTTCATTGCACTGCCCTCTTACTCCTGAAACAAAGCATATTATAAATTATAAAAACATACAGAAGATGAAAGACGGAGTAATAATTATAAATACTGCAAGAGGTGCATTGATTGATACGAGTATACTTGTGGAAGCCTTAAAGGATAAAAAAATAGGCGGAGCGGGACTGGACGTATATGAAGATGAAAAAGACTACTTTTTTTCCGATAAATCGTCAAATATCCTTGAAGATGATGTACTGGCAAGATTACTGTCATTTAATAATGTAATAATAACATCTCATCAGGCATTCCTTACTAATGAGGCATTAAACAACATAGTGGAAACTACATTTGAAAATATACTGAAATTTGCCAAAAAAGATATTCTTCAAAATGAAGTATGGTATGATGAAGAAAATAAAAAAATTATTGAAGGACCGCGAAAAATTAAATAATAAAATATAAAAAGGAGTTGTCTTGAATATGCTTTTATTGTCTATTTTATACTCTGGATTATCTGAGGTTTTCATAAATATGTTAACAGAGATATAACAGAATAAAAAAGAAATAAATTTTTCCTACTTTAAGACATCTTTTTTATAAGAAGAGGTAAAATACATGGATTTATTTGAAATAAAAAAAATTAATGAACAGAATAATATTGAAATTGAGGAAATCAGGAGGCATCTTTGACCCTGACAGTTTGAACAGAAAAATAGAAATACTTGAGAAAAAAACATTTGAACCTGAATTCTGGAATAGTGAAAACAGTAAGGAAATATTGAAGGAACTCAATATTTTAAAAAAACTGATTGAAGAATATGAAAAAATAAACGGAATACATGAAGATATTTCAATGTTGATAGAATTTATCGAATCAGGAGATAATTCATTTGAAAATGAGCTGAATACTAAAATCAGTCAAATGGAAAATGAAATAAAAAATTTTAAAATAAAGCTGCTTTTAGATGAAAAATATGACAGAAACAGCACGATACTGACTATAAATTCAGGAGCAGGAGGTACCGAAGCCTGCGACTGGACGGAAATGCTTTACAGAATGTATGACAGATGGTCAAATCAGAACGGTTTTAAAGTGGAAATACTTGATTCTCTTTCAGGTGATGAAGCGGGAATAAAAAGTATAACTCTTAATATAAAAGGAGACTATGCTTACGGATATCTTAAAGGAGAAAAGGGAGTGCACAGACTGGTGAGAATTTCTCCGTTTGATTCCAACGGAAAAAGACATACGTCATTTGCCGCGGTTAATGTTGTTCCTGAAATAGAAGACGATGTGGAAATAAATATAAAGTCCGAAGATTTGAAAATTGATACATATAGGGCAAGCGGAGCGGGAGGACAGCATATAAATACAACGGATTCTGCAGTAAGGATAACACATATTCCTACAAATACCGTTGTTACATGTCAGAAGGAGCGTTCTCAGATAAAGAATAGAGAAATGGCTTTGAAAATTTTAAAATCCAGACTGTTTGAACTGGAACTTGAAAAAAGGGAAAAAGAACTTGAAAATATAAAAGGAACCGAATCAAAAATTGAATGGGGAAGTCAGATAAGATCTTACGTATTTCAGCCTTATAAGATGATCAAGGATCACAGAACAAAAGTTGAAGAGGGAAATGTGGATAAAGTTATGAACGGGGATATAAACAATTTTATAAATGAATATCTGAAATATATGAAAAGTTAACATGGAAAGGAAAAATTAAGCAATGAAAAATAAGTAACACAAAAATAAGGAAAGGAGATGTATGAATAATTAATATAAATTATATTTTATATTTTTATCATACCTAAAGTTGAGATGACGGATATAGAAATTGCTCAAAAGGCGAAATTGGAAAAAATAGATGTTATTGCGGGGAAAATAGGACTTACTGAAGATGATTACGAACCTTACGGAAAATATAAGGCAAAAGTAAGTCTTAATGTACTGGAGAAAAATTCACATAAAGAAGACGGGAAACTGATACTTGTGACGGCTATTACACCTACACCTCCAGGAGAAGGAAAATCAACAGTTACAGTGGGACTGACACAGGCACTGAATAAATTCGGATATAATTCCATTGCAGCATTAAGGGAGCCTTCACTGGGACCTGTATTCGGAATAAAGGGAGGAGCAACAGGAGGTGGAATGTCACAGGTAGTGCCTATGGAAGATATAAATCTTCATTTTACGGGAGATCTGCATGCCATTTCAGCTGCTCATAATCTTATTTCGGCATGTATCGATAATCATCTGTCACACGGAAACGAACTTGATATAGATGTAAACAATATTACATGGAAACGTGTACTTGACATGAATGACAGAGCGTTAAGAAATATAGTAATCGGTATGGGAGGAAAATTAAACGGAATTACAAGGGAATCGTCATTTCAGATAACGGTTGCTTCGGAAATAATGGCGATATTCTGCCTTGCCGAATCTATAACTGATCTGAAAAATAAAATAGGCGAAATTGTGTTCGGTTATAACAGAAAAGGTGAAATGCTGAAGGTAAAACATCTGAAAATAGAGGGTGCGGTTACTGCATTATTAAAGGAAGCCATAAAACCCAATCTTGTACAGACACTGGAAAACACTCCTGTATTTATTCACGGAGGACCTTTTGCAAATATTGCACACGGGTGCAACTCGGTTTTAGCCACGAAGATGGCACTGAAATTATCAGACTATGTAGTGACTGAAGCGGGATTTGCAGCTGATTTGGGAGCTGAAAAGTTCCTTGACATTAAAGCGAGAAAAGCAGGATTAAAGCCTGATACAATAGTAATCGTGGCAACTGTAAGAGCTTTAAAACATCACGGTGGAGATATGGAACTGAAAAATGAAAATGTTGAAACACTGAAAAAAGGATTGGGAAATCTTGAAAAACATATTGAAAATATGCAGAAGTACAATATTCCTGTTGTAGTAGCAATAAATAAATTTATAACGGACACCGATAACGAAATAGGAGAAATCGAAAATTTTTGTAATAAAAAAGGTGTAAAGGTTGCTCTCTGTGAAATTTGGGAAAAAGGCGGAGCAGGAGGAGAAAAATTAGTTGAAAAAGTAATGGAAGCTATTAAAGAAAATGAAAAATCCGAAAAGAAGTTTTCTCCTTTATATGACGAAAATTTATCCATTAAAGATAAAATTGAAACAGTGTGTCGTGAAATTTACGGAGCCGACAGTGTAAAATTTATGCCCAAGTCATTAAATAATATAAAGAAATATATTGAAAACGGATATGATAAATTACCTGTCTGTATATCAAAAACACAGAAATCACTGTCGGATAATCCTGCATTACTTGGAAGACCTGAAGGATTTGAAGTTACTGTAAATGAAGTAAGACTATCGGCAGGAGCAGGATTTTTAGTAGTTATGGCGGGAGAAATAATTGATATGCCGGGATTACCTAAAAAACCTGCAGCGGAATTAATTGATATAAATGAAAACGGAGTTATTACGGGATTATTTTAATAAAAATATATATAACTTGGATAAAAAGGAAAAATCAGTATATTAGAACAGCATTAAATGGCAAATAGCTCAAGTTTATCAAATTTTTAAATAAGGAAAGGTTTAAATTATGAAAAAGTATGATTTTGAAACGGTAATGAGCAGAAAAAACAAAGGTTCCTATAAATGGAATCAGATGTATGAAAATTATCCTGATTTGGAAGAGGGAATAATTCCTTTTTCAGTAGCGGATATGGAACTGAAAATTGCACCTGAAATAACAGAAGGACTGAAAAAATATATTGATGAAACAATATTGGGATATACGGGTCCGTATAAGGATTATTATGATGCTGTTATAAAATGGATGAAGGAAAGACATAATTTCAATGTGGAGAAGGAATGGATATCCTGTTCTCCGGGAGTAGTTTCGGCAATATATGACTGTGTCAAGGCATATACTGAAGAAAATGACGGTGTTATAGTTTTTACTCCTGTATACTATCCTTTTTACAGTGCTATAAAGGCAAATAACAGAAAAGTTATAAATTGCGGATTAATTGAAAATGACGGATATTATGAAATTGATTTTGCAAAATTTGAGGAATTTGCAGCATCGGGAAATAATAAGCTGCTTATATTATGTAGCCCGCACAATCCTGTAGGAAGAGTATGGACTAAAGAAGAACTGGAAAAAATAGGAGAAATTGCTTTAAAACATAATTTAATCGTAGTGTCCGATGAAATTCATTTTGACATTATAATGGAGGGACATAATCATACCGTATTTCAGACACTTTCAGAAGAAATTGCCGATATAACGGTAACGTGTACGGCACCTACCAAAACATTCAATTTGGCAGGAGTGGGAGTTTCAAATATAATAATAAAAAATGAAAAATTACGAAATAAATTTAGAAAAAGTCAGGAAAAATCCGGTGTTCACGTGTTTTCTCCACTGCCGTATAAAGCATGTGAATTGGCTTATAATGAATCGGAACAATGGCTGTCCGAAATGTTAAAATTGATTAATAATAATCAGAAAACGGTAAATCGGTTTTTTAAAGAAAAATTTAACGGATTAAAAGCTCCTTTAATAGAAGGTACTTATTTACAGTGGCTGGATTTCAGGAAATTGGGACTGACTAATGAAGAACTGAAAAAATTTATGAATGAAAAAGCGAAGCTGTTTTTTAGCGAGGGATATACTTTCGGAGAAAACGGAAGTGGATTTGAAAGAATAAATCTGGCAGTTCCCGAACATGCTTTAAAAGAGGCATTGGAAAGATTGCATAAAGCAATAAAAAAAGAGTTTCCCGATTTTTGTAAATAAAGAAAAATAATAAATGAATATGTAGAAAACTTATTTAAAATCAAACAGAAAAATCTCAATTATTTTTTAAAATTTGAGGTTATATGAATATATCGGCAGTTAAATTATAAAAACTTCCTGAATTTATGAAAATTTGGGAAGTTTTTACTATTTTAAAATTTTTAGGTGAAAGCCGGATTAAAATTTATGGGATAAATTTTTCATTAGGTAGAGTAATATAAGATTTCTTTTTGTCATTAGCCAAGTCATTAAAAAAGAAAGTAATCTTGTCATCGATAATGTCAGTAATCCTATATTCGGCAATTGAAGAACGGACAAGGTATCTGCCAAGATGTTTGAGAATGTCCTTTGCATTCTTAATATCACCATCACCGACATTAATGAGGGAATTTCATAAGCCAAAAATAATTCTCTAACTATAAATATTATATATTTTTCAAAAATTAAAAGATATTGTTTTATTGCTTTTATAAAAGTAGAAAAGTATATAAAATTTATGATTAAATATATTTTCATACTTTATGAGACAGCCCCTTTTTTATTTTGAAAGTGTAAGGAAATATTTCAAAGAACATTTAGGAGAAAACAAGACTTTGAATTTGTTCAAATGGAAATCGTAGTAATAGCCTTGAAGAAAGAAAAAGACAACCTGTATTTCAAAATCATAGACATACGAAAAGAAGTCGAACAAGCTGAAAGTATTAGCAGATATAACAAGAAAACAGAGGAATAATACAGGTAAAGAAACAGGAGTTAGCTTGATAAAATCAGGAGAAAAAATAGTATAATATTGTTGTTTATGCAATAACGAGAGAAGAATGGAGAAATAGTTAATAAACAAATCCCGATTTGTGGCTTAATAAACATAGTATTTTGTAAACAGTAAATCAAATCGGATTGCTATTTTTTATTCATAAGGAAAGTAAAAATTATTTTATTAAAATGCTGTGATTGATTATTTGATAGATTTTAGCCGTAAAATTGACTTTTTCAGGACAAACTGTTATTATAATGTTAAATTTTAAATAAAGGGGATATTTTTATGACTGAAAAAAACAAGAAAAAATATGGATTTAATTTTGACAGTGTAACTTTAAGGGTAAAGAATATGGAAGAAATGAAAAATTTTTATTTAAAATTATTGAAAATGAATATTTTAAATGAAAAAAATGAAAATGGGAAAAAAGTTACAGTGTTGGGTACGGAAAATAAAAAAATATTAACTCTTGTATCCTATGGAAATGAAAATATAAAAAGCAATGAAGAGGTGAATGTCTTTCACATAGCATATTTACTTCCTTCAAGAGAAGATTTAGGAAATTTTTTAAGAAATTGTATAGAAGAAAATATAAAACTTGACGGAACGGGAGATCATGACGTAAGTGAAGCTATATATTTGACAGATCCCGAAGGTAACGGT
>JAUNKI010000089.1 GCA_030532815.1 Leptotrichiaceae bacterium | reverse complement strand
TTTCTTCTATCCATTTGTCAATGAAAGTATTCCAATCCTCATTACATGTTCCTAAAAGAACTACTTTACTATATTTTTTATATTTTAATATATTTGAAAATGCAAAATAAGTTTCATCTGTTTCGTGATTATCATATTTGTATTTTATTTTTTTATAATTACGAGCAAGCCCTATATTTGTTACTAATATTTCTTCTACTTTATTTTCTTTTCTTAAACTATTTTCTACTTTTTCTATTTCATTATAATTTAAATTTTTTCTATCATAAGCATGAACTATATTATGCCTTAAATCAGTAATTTCCTGATTTTTTATTCCCTTTTTTTGATTATTTTCACTTTTAGCTACTATTGCCAAAGCAAAATTTGAGAGTTGCCATTGATAGTTTATCAATGGATTTTCGCTGTCCAACATCTCTTTCCAAGCATTAATTTTTGTTTCTACAACTTTTTCTTGAATAAAAACCGTATATATTTTTTTCATTTGTTTTATTTCTTCCATAACAGTTTTTATTGACTTTATCAAATTATACTGAGTACAAATATATAAACTGCTTAATTTTTCAGCTAACTTTTCATCTATTAAATGTTTTATAAATTTCGCAGGATTTCCATACTTTGAAAATAAACTGATTTCATTTGTATAATCGAGTTTTTCGATAATATCATCTAATGAAATTATTTCAAATTCTTTATTTTCATTCTCTTTGGAGTAAAATATTTTTACATTTATTTTTCTATTTTCCTTATTTATAATTAAATTAAGTAATTGTATGATAAATATCGGCAAATCACGTTTTCCCCCTGTTATATCTATGTATATTGTTTCAGAATATAGCATTTCCTCTTTTAATTCATAAATATAATTTATCATTTCATTTTTTTCTAAATCTTTATCAAAATATTTAATAATTATCTTATCTTTAAAATATTTGTAAAAAAGTTCTTTAACTGTTTCAACTTCTCTTATTTCTCTAAGATATTCTAAATCTTCTTTATCTGCTTCTTTATTAAAAAACTTTATATACATTTGATTATATAAATAATCCCATGAACTTTGAGGTGTTCCGAAACAAATAACTTTATCAAAATCATTTTCTTTAAATAATACTTCAATTTGATATTTATTTTCGTATTTTCCTCCCTCAAATATATAATTTCTATTCTGTTTTTTTTCTATTTCATTTGTTAGATTTAATATGAATAAACCTCGCTTCATCATTATTCTCCTTTTTCTAAATATATCAGCATATGCATTTTTTTATTTTTTTGATTCTAATTCTTTGTAATCCGGCATATTTTATCATTGATTTAATAATTTTCAGCATCTTATTTAATATATATTTCTTATTTATATTTAAAAAATTTTATATGTTGAAAATAACTTATTTTTTTTATTTTTTCTCCTTCTTTTATTGTTTCTACGTTTCTTTCAGTATAACTGTATATGGGAAAATATTTATTTTCTATTGACCATTTTACAAGGTTGTAAGTATATCACCAATTTCCCTGTATTAATAATATATCTCCCTTTTTAAAATTATTTTTTATATACTTTTTTATTTTATACAAGTTTTTCATATATTTACTATCTGCTCTTACATTAGACCATATTTCCTGCAAATTATAGGGCAGAACTTCTATTTTTTCTACTTTAAAATCTTTTTGCAGTTCTTTTTCCTGATTTTCTGTTATTTGATGTGTAAAAACTAATAATGCTTTCTTTTTCAACTTTTCTACCTCTTTGTTTTTTAATTTTTTATAATTATTTTCCTTTCCTAATTTTTAATAAATTTATTTTATTGTATTTATTTTGTTGCGTCTTATTGTTTATATTAAATTATTGTTTTTAAAAAATACCATACTTTTATTTTTATTATATATATTTTCAAATAGTATATCTAATTTCAATTTGAAATGTTTTTACATAAATCATTCTGAATTAATCCACTTTTCTATATTTTTCAGCACTATAAAACCACATTTTATTTTAATTTTTGAATTTTATCTGAATTTTTTAGCTCTATCTCAATAAAGTATGAAAACAAGTCAAATCATAAATTTTATATTTTTTTATTTTTATAAAACTTATTATTTTTTTAATATACATCATTTATAGCTGCAATATTATTTATGATTTGTAAAATAGCTCGTAATTTACATATTTTCCTGTAAATTTTCAAAAAAAGAACCCTTTTCAAGGTTCTTTTTTCTGTTATTTTCATTTTAGTATAATTTATCTGATACCTTGACTTTTTATAATCGATTTAATATTTTTATATTTCAATTATAATTCCCAATAGTATTATACTCTACTTTCATTCAAAGTCAATATCAGATTTAATATTTTTTAAAAAATATTCATTATTTTAATATTTTAATTTATTTTATCCAAATATATTTAAGAAGATTTTCTTTTAATTCTAAAACTTAAAAATTTTTCTTATTATCAGTTTTAAATTTAAAATTTTGAAACCGATTAATTTAAACATTCCTATTTTATTAATCCGTTTTTCTTCAAATATTCTCTTGCAATATCCTCAGCCCTTTTACCGTTTACTCCCACTTCATAATTCATTTTTCTCATTTCTCCGTCAGTTATCCTGTCTTTCAGTTTTCCTAATATTTGTTCAAGCTGAGGATACTTTTCCAGTGTTTTTTCTTTGAGGAGAGCAGCTCCCTGATACGGAGGAAATAAATTTCTGTCATCTTCCAATACGTATAAATCATATTTTTCAAGTTCGCTGTCTGTGGAGTATGCGTCTATAAGATTAATATCCCCGCTTTGAACTGCAATATATCTCAGTTTCGGTTCAAGTTCCTTTATATCCGGCAGTTCAAAGCCGTACAGTCTTTTCATCCCTTTATATCCGTCTTCTCTGTCATTAAACTCTCTTGTAAATCCTGCTTTTATTTTATCTTTTATTTTTTCAAGTTCAGAAATTTTCATTAAATTATTTTCCTCTGCAAATTTTCTCGGTACTGCAAGAGCATAAGTATTATTAAATTTCATAGGACTTAAAAACACCATACCGTATTTTTTCATCAACCCTTCTTTTGCCTGATTATACACATCTTCTGCACTGTTACTTATAGGCTGTTCTTCAAGAAAAGTGAATACCGCTGTTCCTGTAAACTCAGGATATATATCTATTTCTCCCGCTTTCAGTGCATTAAATACAAAACTTGTCTTCCCGAAACCCGATTTCAGTTCCACGTCTATATCCATATTTTCCTGTATTAATATTTTATACATATTTATGAGTATTTCAGGCTCTGTTCCCAGCTTTCCCGCTATTACAAGTTTATCTTTTCCCATCATTTTATTTTTTCCTGCATTTATTCCGAAAAATAGTCCCGTAATTACAAAAAAGCAGATTAATATTTTTTTCCAGTTCTGTTTTTCAGCCTTTTTTAAAACATAGTCAAATAAAACTGCCAATAATGCAGCAGGAACCGCTCCCAAAAGTATAAGGCTGTTATTGTTTCTGTCAAGACCGAGCAAAATAAGGCTCCCCAGTCCTCCTGCACCTATCAGTGAAGCCAATGTAGCCGTACCGATAATAAGTACCGTCGCTGTCCTTATTCCCGCCATTATCACAGGCATTGCAAGGGGCAGCTGTATTTTGAAAAGCTGTTGCAGCCTGTTCATTCCCATTGCTTTTGATGCAAGAAGATAAACAGAATCTACACCGTTTATTCCCGTGTAGGTATTTCTCAGTATGGGAAGTAAAGCATAAATAACAAGGGCAACAATTGCAGGAGTAGTCCCTATTCCTACAAAAGGAATTAACAGCCCCAATAAAGCAAGAGACGGAACCGTCTGTAAAATTGCGGTTATACCGATTATTATTTCCGCAGTTTTCCTATGATAACTTAAATATATCCCCAAAGGTACGGCTATTATTAGGGCGATGACAAGGGCAAAAAACGAAATCTGTATATGTTCGGCTACAGCCTTAAAAAGCTCCTCCCTTCTTTCAAAAAAAGTCATTAAAATTTTATTCATTGAAGCTCTCCTCCTTAGTTTCATAGTAAGGATAAATGTTTTTTCTTTTTATAATAAACTCTTCTCCGTCATCTTTTACAACACGGACATATTCGCTTTTCTCTCTGAAGCCGTCTCTTTTTTCATAATTTGTTCCCGAATTTATAAATTCCCTTACAAAACTGTCTGCCGGTCTATAAAGAAGATCATCTTTAGTTCCGTATTGAACTATTTCTCCATCTTTTATAATACATATTTTGTTCCCCAGTAAAAGTGCCTCTTCTATGTCATGAGTCACAAAAACTACAGTCTTTTTTATTTTTTCCTGCAACTTTTTTATATCTGTCTGCAATCCGGCTCTTGTAACAGGATCCAATGCACTGAAAGGCTCATCCATAAGTATAAATTTCGGATTTGCGGCTAAAGCTCTTGCAATTCCTATTCTCTGTGCCTCTCCCCCTGAAAGTTCTTCAGGCATTCTTTTTCTGTATTTTTCAGGTTCAAGTCCCACCATATTCAGTAACTCATCTATTTTACAGTTTATCTGTTCTTTGGACCAGCCTTTTAATTCAGGTACTATTGAAATATTTTTTTCCACATTCATATGGGGAAACAATGCTACTTGCTGAAGGACATATCCCATATCCCATCTTAATTCGTGAATATTATACTCCATAATATTTTTTCCGAATATTTTTATTTCTCCCGATGTGGAATCTTCAAGTCTGTTTATCATTTTAAGGGCTGTCGTCTTTCCGCTTCCGCTTGGACCTATAAAAACGACAAATTCTCCCTCTTCTATGGAAAGGTTCATATTTTTTATGGCTTTATTGCCATTAGGATAAATTTTTTCTATATTTAAAAATTCTATCATTTTAATATCTCTTTTCCTTGAATTTATTTTTTACAGTTATTACCGTTTTCAAGATTTTTCAGAATTCTCATGAGGTACATTTCAAACTGCTCCACTTCACTGTCTGAAAAATCTTTATAAAATATTTGTGCTATTTCTTGTAAAATTAAATTATATTCTTTTTTTAGAGAGCAAGCGTATTCCGTTAAATTTATCAATGTCTTGCGTCTATCCCTTTCATCAGGCTTTCTATGAATAAGCTCCGCTTTTTCCATTCTTTCAAGCATAACGGTCAGAGTATTAATTGCCAATCCTGTCTGTAATGACAGCTCCTTTATGCTTATATTCTCTTTCTCCCATAGTATATGCAGAATTCTTCCCTGTTCAGCATTAAATGCTTTTATATTTTTACGGGAAAGAAAATTGTTAAGCAGCCTTCCATGAACCTGCTTAATTCTACCTATGAGAAAGCATCCGTTATATTTCATTCATATATTTTCCTTTCTCTGATTTTCTTACTTATTTTTTATAGGCATACGTTTAAGAATATAGCTCCACATGGCATCAGGAATGGACAGTTCTTCCTGTTTTTCCAAATCCAGAAAATATTCCAATTCATTTTCCCGTCCGTTTTTAATTTTCTGTACCCATTCAGGTTCTATAATTATTTCTTTGCCCAAAGCTACAAGGGGAATTCCCATTGATATCATATTCAGTGCATCTTCGGGAGTTTTTACATTTCCCACTCCTATTACGGCAATACGATCTTTGACTATGTTATTTATTCTGGAAAGTATCGGTTCACTGTCTTCAGGATTACGTATCGAGCCTTGACGGTAGTTTTGAAGGGAAACATGTAAATAGTCCAGTCCTGTATCTGCAAGATTTTCAACTAATTCAAATGTATCCTTTAATGTAATTCCGGGATTTTCATTTTCTTCGGGAGAAAAACGGTATCCTGTAATAAACGGTTTATCTGCATACTTTTTTACATTTTTCAGTACTTCCTCCGTTACGGCTAAAGGAAACTCCATACGCTTTTTCAAGTTCCCTCCCCATTTATCCTGACGTCTGTTTGAATGAGGAGAAAAGAACTGATGTATTAGGTAAGTATTTGCTCCATGAATTTCCACTCCGTCAAATCCTGCCTGAACTGCACGCCTTGCAGCTTCTCCGAAAGCTTTAACGGTATTCCCTACTTCCTCTTCGGTCATTTCCCTCGGTATAACATTCGGCAGATGCTCTGAAGGTATATTACCCGCACTTACCGGCTGTCTGTTTCCGATAGTATCGTGATACATCATTCTTCCTCCGTGAAAAATCTGCAATATAGCCTTACTTCCTTTTGACTTTATTGTATTTGCTATTTTTCCGAGACTTGGAATATACATATCACTGTCAGCTGCAATTCCTCCGGGAAAGGATTTTCCTATCCGTTCTACATAGGCACAGGCAGTTATAAATCCTCCTGCACCTCCTGATCTTCTATTGTAATAGTTCAGCTCATCTGTAGTTGTCATTCCATTTTCAAATCCTGATGTAGTCGTCATCGGAGCAATTAAAATCCTGTTTTCAAGGACTGCTCCTGATTTAAACTCATATTTTTCAAATAATTTCCCGTAATTTATATTCATTATAATCACCTTTCCATTTTAATTTATATAAATAATTTAGTTTTTTGTATAACATTTTATATATAAAATATTACTATATAGAATTAATCCTGTCAAGAACATTTTGAAAATCCATACTAATAAGGATACGTATTTTACACTTTGACATAAAAAGGAAATTACTGAAAAATCAATAATTTCCTTTTGTTAATTTCATTATTCCGTATGCACTCTCATTCCGACTTTTTCTAAATTTTCTCCCTTTTTCCTTTGTTTCTTTCTAATTCTCTTTAATATTGCTCTATTTTTAGCAGTACGACTTATAACTGTCTCTGTAAAAGTTATTTTATAAAAAGATATTTCTTAATTAAAAACAATATATACTTTCAAAAGTTATTAATTATTGTTTTTATTAATATTAAAAAATATATCAATACAATTTAGTGTATTTCTTTATTTATAAAACTGTATCTCACTTTTTTCATATAATTTTTTTACAAAAAATTTAAAAACATTTGTTAAAAGCCTTTTTATAAATCAAAAATGACTTTTAATCATAAACAGTATATATTTTTAAGAATCAGAAAACACTATTTTTATCAGTTTTATAAAAACAGTAGGATATACATAATTTATAATCTAATATACTTTTATGTTTATGAAATTAAGTTAATGTTTTTATCTAAAAAGTCTTCACTTATTTTTTGATAATACAGCCTGTGCCGTATTATGCTTCATTTTTAACGCCTCTTCCTTATTTTTCAAGGCATATCCTGTACAAAGTATATCAGCAACATACAGTTGGGATATTTTAGCAATTAGAGAACCTCCGTCCAGTAATGTTTCTCTTCCTGCAGTAAGAAGTACGTAATCTGCAAGCTGTGCCACAGGAGATAAAATATGATTTGTAATCGCTATTATTTTAGCTTTATTTTTTTTAGCTATTTCCAGAGATTCAACTATATCATTTGTTGAACCTGATAAACTGATTGCTATTATTACATCCTTCTGTGTAGTTATTGCAGCATTCATTATTTGGAAATGGCTGTCGGTATAAGCTGTTGCAGCTTTTCCGAATCTTAAAAATTTATTCTGTAATTCCCTTGCGACAATTCCCGAAGCTCCGACTCCGTAAAAAAACAGTCTTTCGCATTTTCCGATGACAGAAATTGATTTATCCAGCTGTTTTCTGTTAATTAAGGATTTTGTATTCGTTATTGTATTATTTATATTAGCCTGAATATTATCAATATAATCTTCGTATCCTGTTTCTATTATAGGAAAATCCTCTTTTGCAATGTGTAGTTTCAAATCCTGAAATCCGTTAAATCCTATTTTTTTTACAAATCTTACTATTGTAGCTTCTCCCACTTTTATCTGTTTTGCAATTTCCTGTAAAGACTGATAACTTATCTGACCTTTTTTTTCAAAAATATAGTCAGCCACTTTTTTTTCCTGTTTACTTAAAGAAGGATAAAATGACTCTATAATATTAATGTATTTCATTCTTATCACCTTATAATTTTACAAACTTATATTCTGTTCCGTTTCCACATCGAATATGTGTGCTTTGTCCGTA
>JAUNKI010000088.1:687-8038 GCA_030532815.1 Leptotrichiaceae bacterium | reverse complement strand
ATTAAAATATTCCGAAACCGTTAATTTCCATAAATCTGAAAAGCAGATCATTAGTAATTTTTTCATTTTTATTCTGTTCATAGGGCAAAGTAAACTCTCCGTCTCTGTTAGTCCATAGTCTGTCATAATAATCTAAAATATTTTTGGAAATATTTTGGTCATAGGATGAAATAATTTTTATTTCATTTTCAAGATTATAGTTTCTCATGTTTCTTCTCGTAAAATTTGTAGATCCTCCGTAAGTAATCATATAATCCTTTTTCAAAATGGAAAGCATTTTTACGTGAAACATTTCCTCCCCTTTATTATAAAATTTTATGTCGATTTTGTAGTTGTATTTTCTTGCATATTTCATAAGGTTTCCTGCGGCAGCTTTATTAGGTACACCGGCATCGGAGTTATTAAGTATAATCTGAATGTCCGTCCCTCTTTTAGCCGATTTTTTAATGTCGTTTATAATTCCTCTATCAGCGAGAAAAAACTGTGCAATTATTACTTTATCTCCTATTCCTGTATTTGCAAGTTCTTTGGAAATGTCGGCAGCTGTCTGTCCTTCGGTGAAATACTGTAATTTAATCTTATCATTATCCGATATAGGAATTTTATTAAAATCTTTATCGGGAAGATTCTGTTTCAAGCTTCCGTCAGGCTTTGTAATTTTTGCGGAAGACTGCTCGGAAGAATATATATCCTTTAAAATTCGGGAAGAAAATTTAAAAGCCACATTGGAATGCCTTGAACCTTCGGCATGAGGATTGGCAGAAGTCAGCATTGCCGTATTTTCATTCATAATCAGTTTTCTGTGATTAGCTTTGGCATTTAGTGCTCTAAGAATACTTCTCACAGTAACTTTATCAGTTTCTTCATAAACAGGATTTTTAATTTTTCCTGCATTTTTGGGATTTCCGAAAGGTCTTATAAATAATCTCCATGGAACAGAATAAAGAGGCACGGGATCTCTGAGCTTTGCCAAGTCGATATATCCTATTTTAACTCCTGCTTTTTCAAGTTTTTTATGTGTTTTATTATCAAAAGCTCCGTAAAAAGTGTTACTCTCATCGAGAATAAGATAAATTTCCACATCAGGGTCTTTTTTTCTCTTTTCCAAAATTTTTTCCGAAAATTCTTCAGCAATATTTAAAGGATCAAGTTTTTCTTTTACTCCTTTCCCCAAGAAATCATTAAATACAAAAATATCCATAAGGAAAAACTCTTTTGCATTATCAAGTATTTCATATGCCTGGTCCCATATCTGTCTTTCATATTGAACTTTTCCGTCTTTTTTATATGTCAGATCATAGTAGAAATCCACATTATCTGCATTGTATACTTCAGATTTGTAGGAAAGTCCCTGAGGTAATGAAACACATGATAAAAGGGATAAAAAAATAAATACATTAAGAAAAACAAGTTTTAATTTTATCATAATTTCTCCTTTCGCAATATCCGGTAAAATTAATTTGAAATATTTAATAAATGTACAAGTATTTTTTTCTATTATATTTAAACTGAAAAATAAAATTATGTTCAGTTTATCTGATTTGAAGTTGTACAATAGTTTTCAATTTTACAGAATAAGAAATTTAAATCTGATTTATCGTAATTTATTATTTGTTACACAGATTATACCATTTTTAATTAAAATATAAAAGAATAATTCAAAAATCATTGAATAATTCTTTTGCATATGATATTATATTGTATATTAAAATATAGGAGATGATGTTATATGAATGAAGTAATAAAACAGCTGAAAAATAGAAGATCCGTAAGAGAATTTACAGGAGAAAAGGTAAAAGAAGAAGATTTGAAATTAATTTTGGAAACGGCTCAGAGATATCCGAATTCAAATCATGCACAACAGACATCACTAATAGTTATAAGAGACAGGGAGACTATTAAAAAAATAGCTGAACTGTCGGGAGGACAGAAACAGATAGAAACGGCAGATGTTTTTATTTTAATATTAATTGACTATTATAGAGGGGGATATGCTGCAAACAGTATAGGAAATAAACATTTCGGGCCTAAATCGGCAGACGGAATACTCGTAGGAGCTGTAGATGCAGGCATAATGTTAGCGACAATTCAGACTGCAGCAGAAGCTTTGGGATACGGTACGACTGCAATAGGAGGACTCAGACTTAATCCTGAAATATTAACGGAAATGTTTAATTTACCTGAATATGTATTTCCTATTTTAGGGACGACTATAGGAGTTCCTCAGGAAAATAAATTAAAAAGTTCTAAACCGAGAGTACCTTTTGAAAGTTTTGCATTTGATGACGGATATGATACGGAAAAGGTAAAAAAAGGCGTGGATAAATTTCAGGAAATTTATGAAGAATGGAAAGATAAAAATAACTTGAATAGTCTTCCTTCCTATAAAGAAAATGTATCCAATGCATATAAGCAAATAAGATATAATAAAACTAAATCTGTCATGGAAAAACAGGGATTTGAATTTACAGACGATGAGAAATAAAAGAAAAAAAGAAAATAAAATCGTCGGAAATAATTAAAAAACGGTTTTAAATTTATAACAGGTAAAAATAGGAGTTGTTCAGATATATTCAGGATATGTTTGAAATTGATAAAATATTAAGAAAATTTTCTGTAAAAGAATGTCTAAATATTCAAAAAAATATTATTAAACCATTAAAAGTAAAAAAAATAAGATCATAATAAATTCATAAATTTAAAAGTTTATAAAAAGTTGTCGGATTTTCTGAATTTTCGGACTTATCCTGCTTAAAAAGCATTATAATATAACAATGTATCTGAAATGGAAAATATTTAACAGTAAATCGATTTTATGTTTAACAAAAAAGAAATGTACGGTTTTTCGGGGGCTGTCTTATAAATTGAAAATAATTTTCCAACTATAAGTATTATATATTTTAAAAAAAAAAGATATTACTTTTCCTAATTTTATAAAAACAGATAAAGTGTATAAAACTTAAGATTAAATATATTTTTATACCTTATGAGACAGTCCCGCTATAATTTAAATTCAACTTTAAATTATAAAATATTTATATATTTAAATATAATTTTATTTGAAACATTTAATATTTGTAAAACGGCTTGAACGTGTATCATATATTCAAGGGGTGGAGAAATTCGTTGAAAACTTTAAAAGGAGAAAAGAAGTCGGTAGATATGAATAAATACCAATTTTATTTAGGAAAAGAAATTAAAGTAAAAGTAGATAGACCGTTAGGGAATCGACATCCTGAATACGGGTTTATATATACTCTAAATTACGGATATATTCCTGAAACGGTAAGTGAAGACGGAGAAGAAATAGATGTCTATATTTTAGGAGTTTTTGAACCGGTAGAAGAGTTTACAGGAGTATGCAGAGCAGTTGTTCACAGATATGATGATGAAGAAAATAAACTGATAGTTACTCCTGAAAATAAAGAATATGATGTTTCTCAAATGGAGGCATTAGTGGAATTTCAAGAAAGATTTTTTAAATATAAAATATTAGTATAAATGTTGATTATAGATAATTAAGAATTCGTATATGTCTATTTACAGAAATTTGAAATTTAAATTTTTATTTTTTATGTAGAATAAGATATTACATTATGATATATATAAATAAAAAAATATTTGAATTTTTTATTATATATTTATATATTCGTGATGTTCAGATGTTAAATTTAGATTACTATGATTGAATAGAAGCATAGGATGCACTTAAATGAAAATAATAATTTCACAGAATATATACTTTGGTATGATATATTTAAATTATGAGTTTGGCTGTTTAAGGGAATACAGCGGGAAAATTGAATAAAAGCAAATAAGATGTACTTAAAGAGATTAAGAGAAGTACTGCTTTTTCGGATTTACTTATTGACAGTAACATACGATATATTAAATCCGAATGTACTGAAAACCAAATCGATGCGGAGGAAGTCTGTCAAGGAAAAAATACAAGATATATTAAATAAGTGTAGATTTAAGTTGAGAAAAGGTTATCTGATAAAATAGAGAATGTGTTAAAATTTTTTAAGTTTAATAAAAATTCACTATGAAATTAAAATATATCTGAAAACTATCAAAATGGAGATTTTTAAGGGATATTTTAAAAGGTGTAAATAACGGAATATCAGTTCTATCATAATTCCGATAATTTAAAAAAGTGAAAAAGATATTGAAAACATTGTAAATTTTGAGTTTTCAGATATATCTCAAATAAAAATATATTTTGTAAAATAATATTTAAAAAAACTGAAAAATGTTATATAATTACTATATAAAGTGCAATATAAAAATCGGAGGGAATTCATGTGGAAACGTTAAGAGAATTTTATAAAATCGGAAATGGACCTTCGAGCAGCCATACTATGGGTCCTGAAAGGGCTGCTTCACTGTTTAGGAAAAGAGCCGAAGAAAAATACGGAAATGATTTAAAATACAGAGTTGAGCTGTACGGAAGTTTAGCAGCTACAGGAAAAGGTCACCTGACAGATTATATTATAAAAGAAACGTTACAGAATTTCGAGAAGGATAATGTGGAAGTCATATTTATGCCTGAAGTAGTACATGATTTTCATACAAATGCAGTGAAATTTTCAGTTTATAAAAAAGATGATGAAAACTTTGAAAATTTGCTGGAAGAATCGCTGTTTTTTTCCGTAGGCGGAGGAAGCATAGTTGAAGAAACAGCAGGGGAAATTTTAAATAAAAACGAAAATGTGGAGCATATCTATCCTCAGAAAAATTTTAAGGAAATAATGGATTACTGTAAAAAAGAAAAAATAACCCTTCCTGAATATGTTGAAAGATACGAAGGCAAGGAAATCTGGAATTACCTCAAAAAAATATGGGAAGCAATGGATGAAGCTGTTTATAGAGGGCTGAACACCGAAGGGTATTTACACGGACAGCTGAAACTGGAAAGAAAAGCAAAGAAATTTTATGAAAAATATTTGAACTCTCCTTTTAAGGACTTTAAAGGAAGAGTGTATTCCTATGCACTGGCAGTTTCAGAAGAAAATGCAAGTGCGGGAAAAGTTGTAACAGCTCCTACATGTGGTGCTTCAGGATTAATTCCTGCATTACTTAAAACTTTTCAGCAGGAAAACAACTTGTCAGAAGAGAAGATTTTAAAAGCACTGGCAGTGGCAGGAATAATAGGGAATATTTATAAACAGAATGCCTCTATTTCCGGAGCGGAAGTCGGCTGTCAGGGAGAAGTGGGAGTAGCCTGTTCTATGGGTGCGGGAATGGTGGCATATATAATGGGAGCGAATATTTCCGAAATAGAGTATGCAGCTGAAATTGCAATGGAGCACTGCTTGGGAATGACCTGTGATCCGATGCTCGGATATGTTCAGATACCGTGTATTGAAAGAAATGCCATATATGCGGCTAAAGCTGTGGATTGTGCCCAGTACAGTCTTATGTCAGGAAGCAGCCATCTTATTTCTCTTGACGAAGTTGTGGAAACAATGCTCCAGACAGGAAAAGATCTTCATTCCAATTATAAAGAAACATCTCTTGCAGGGCTTGCCAAATTAAAAAAAGAAAGGCTGAATTTGGAATAAATGTGAATTACAGAGGGATAAAATGAATTTTTTAGGACATTCGATGATTTCCCTTGAAGTCGACAGGGAAAATAATAAAGAAACTTTATACGGAAATTTTGCCGGAGATTTTTATAAAGGTCTGACGGAAAAAATAGAGCTTCCTTATAAGCTGAAAGAGGGAATTATTCTTCACAGAATAATAGACGGGATTTCCGATAGAAAGGAAAATCTTTTAAACAGTCTGTTGAAAGAGAAGTTCGGAATATATAAAGGAATTGTTTCGGATATGTTTTTGGATCATTTTCTGTCAAAAAATTTTTATAGATTATTCAATGAAAATATTAATGATATTGAAACGGAAATATTTTATAATATAAAAGCTAAGGAAAGTTATTTTCCGGAAAGATTCGGAAATATTTTCGATTGGATAATGTCTGAAAGAATTTTATCAAAATATTCAGATATCAATGTATTGACAAAAGTATTTTCAGGAATATCCGGAAGAATGAAAAATGGAGCTATTCTTAATTTTGCAGTTGATGAATTTGAAAAAAAATCAATTGAAGAATTTGAATATGTGAAATACAGCAGTATTAAAAAGTTTTTGAATAAAATTTAGATAAAATAAAATAGAAAATATTAGGAGGATATAATGAAAAAAATTTTAATTACATTGTTAATTCTGGCACAGGGGTTAATACTGGCAGAATCAAAACCGAAAGCGACTGCCGTACAGCCTCAGAAAAAAACTGAAACCAAGGCGGCTGTAAAAAAAGATGAAATAAAAAAATTTAAGACACTGAAAGAGGCAGCTGACGATTATGCAAAAGTAATGCAGGAAATTTCAAATTACGGTTCAAGGGAAATGCTTAAAACTATTAATGTTGATGTGGACAAATATGTAAGTGCAAGAGGAGATCAGGAACTGGCAAAAAAATGGGAAGATACGAATACGATGTTATTGGAGCAGTTTGAAGTTTCAGTATACAAAATAAATGAACACGGTAATCTGGGAGACGTTGTATTTTTAATAAGGGGCTATAATGAAAATGCTTTGAGCAAATATCTGAATGACAATCTTGATAAATATGCCAAAATAAATAAAGGAAAAAGTGAAGTGGAAATTGATATAGAAGCATATATAAATCTTCAGTATGAATATCTTTTAAATACCGGTAAAATCAATATTGCAACTTCAACAGTCAATTTTGTAAAAACGGGAAATGAATGGAAAGTTGTAGAAGAAAAAGCAAAGAAATAAAAATTCGGAAATGAAAGAAAGAGTAGGGGAAATATGCTGATTGATTATCATATGCATTTTGAATATGGTGACTATGACGAAAATTGGGTAAAACTGTTTTTTGAACAGGCGGAAAAAAAAGGTTTAAAAGAAATAGGGATAACGGAACATACTCACGGTTTTAAAGAATTCAGAGACTTATATTATGAGGAACTTATTCTGGACAGCACGGAAATAGGAGAATTTCAGAGAAAATGGCTGGATAATCCTAAAACAAAGTTTGTACATACTCTAAGTGAGTATACGGATTTTATAAATATGTTGAAATCAAAAGGTTATCCTGTAAAACTGGGTCTGGAAGTATGCAATTTCAAAAATCAGAATGAAGTTGAAAAAATATTGGGAAAATATGAATGGGATTATTTAATAGTATCCGTTCATTTTATAAAGGGTTGGGGATTTGACTTCAATACTTTGAAACATAAATTTTCGGAAAGAAATTTAACCGATATATGGAAAAATTATGTATATGAAATAGAAAATGTAGTAAATACAGGTTTTTATG
>JAUNKI010000088.1:0-666 GCA_030532815.1 Leptotrichiaceae bacterium | reverse complement strand
CCGTTCAATTTAAGGCTGTTCAATAATATTCCTAATAAGGAGGATATTGAAGAACTGCTTGAACAGACAGCTTTGACAATTAAAAAAAATAATATGACAGTAGATGTCAATACAGGAACATTTTACAGATATCCCGTAAATGAAATAACACCTTATAGTGATTTCATGAAATATGTAAAAAAATATGATATTCCCGTAATTCTATCCAGTGATGCCCATCATCCCGAACATGTGGGAATGAAAATAAGGGAAGCTGCAGAATATGCCCGAAAATTCGGAATTACGGAAATAGCAACATACAGTAAAAGAGAAAGAATACTTGAAAAAATTTGATGACAACTCTGAAAAATAATTTTTGTATTATTGAAAATTATCGGTAGCTGTCTTATATAAGTTAAAAAATATGCCAAATCATAAATTTTATATATTTGAGGTTATTTCATAAGATATAAAAACATATTTAATTATAAATTTTATATATTTTTGGATTTTTATAAAATCAATAAAAACAATATCTCTTAATTTCTGAAAATATATAATGTTTATAGTTGAAGAATTATTTTTAACTTTATGAGACAGCTTTTTTAAAATTTTTAAAAATGTATATTATTTATACTCGGAGAATTATTAGGACAGCTCCGATCGGTTTAAAATTAAATTTATAAG
>JAUNKI010000087.1 GCA_030532815.1 Leptotrichiaceae bacterium | reverse complement strand
TATAAGAAGTGCTATGTCATTATAAGTAACACCGCTTATTCTACTTGCCTGACCTATTGTTTCAGGTTTTCCGTAAATTAATCCTGATACGGCAATATTGCTCAATCCCTGTATTTTTTCATAGTTTATGTTCTCAGGTATTTTCATTTCTTCAAGTTTCTTAAATTTTTCTATCTGAAGCTTTTCCCTTTCAATAAATACATTATATTTTGCATTTATTTCCACTTGTTCTCTTACAATAGCAGACAAATTTTCAGTTTCAGCAAATTCTGACAAATTGATATAGTTTATTTCTTTTCTTGCCAAAAATTCAAATGCTGAAACGGGACTGTTTGCACTGTTAACTTGGAAAATTTCATTTTCATTTTCCAATTCAAATTTTTCTCCTATTTTCCTTAATTTTTCATTTGTTTCTTTAGTAGGATATATTGTTATTTTTTTAAGTCTTTCTATTTCTATTTCAGTATCTCTTTTGGCTTTTTCCAGTTCCTCCAGTTTTTTTGAAGATATAAGTCCTATTTCTTTGGACTTTTCAAGAAGCCTTACAAATATATTGTCCTGTCTAAGTGTAAGTCTGTATTCAGCCCTTGAAGGAAGAACTCTGTAAGGTTCAGGTGTTTTCTTGTTTATTATATCATCTATTAAAATTCCTATATATCCTTCACTTCTGTCTATTATTATTTCCTTTTTTCCGAGTATTTTTCTTGAAGCATTTACTCCCGCTATAAATCCCTGACATGCAGCTTCCTCATATCCACTTGTTCCGTTTATTGTCCCGGCAGTATAAAGCCCTTTTATTACTTTCGTTTCCAATGTAAGGTTTAACTGATGTGCAGGAATAAAATTGTATTCCACTGCATAACCGTATCGTACTATTTTTGCATTTTCAAGTCCTGCTATTGTTTTAAGCATTGCTTCCTGTGCAAAAGGAGGCATTGCAGTAGTAAATCCGTTTACATAAATTTCATTTGATTCTACAGATTCCTGCTCAAGAAAAATTTGATGATCAGTTTTTTCAGGAAAATTAAGTATTTTTCTATCCAATGAAGGACAATGTCTCGGTCCTTTTGTACTTACGATACCTGTTACAATGGGAGAATATTTAAGCATTTCCTTTCCGACTTCCACCGTTTTTTCAGTAGTAAATGTAAGCCACGTAGGTAAAGTGGAATTATACTCCTTTTCAGTTTCATAAGAAAAATATCTTGGATTTTCTTCTCCTTTCAGTTCTTCCGTCTTGGAAAAATCAATAGTCCTTTTATCTACTCTGGGAGGAGTCGCCGTCTGATATCTATCCAGTTCAAATCCGTATTCTGCAAGTTTATCGGGAAGTTCGTCACTTGCAGGTTCTCCCTGACGTCCTGCCGAATATTTCACATCTCCCATTATAAACTGACCTTTTAAAAATGTTCCTGTACATAAAATAACACTTTTTGCTCCGTATTTTACACCTAATTTATCTTCTACACCTTTTATTTCCTGATTTTCCACTATTAAATCAGCAACTGTTCCTTGTATAATATGAAGATTTTCCTGTTTTTCAACAATTTCCCTCATTTTTATCCTGTACCAGTATTTATCAGCCTGAGCCCTTGTAATCCTTGAAGCCGGTCCCTTCGTATGATTCAGGTTTTTCAACTGCAAATTCCAGTTATCAATATGCCTTGCCATTTCTCCTCCGAGCATTCCCAGTTCTGAAACAAGGTGGCTTTTTCCGGGACCTCCTACAGAAGGGTTACATGACATCATAGCTATATTATCAAGATAAATTGTAAAAAGAGCAGTTTTAAGCCCGTGCCTTGCTGATGCAAGAGCGGCTTCCACTCCTGCATGCCCTGCTCCGACTACTATTACATCATAATTTATATTCATTTTGTTATATCCTTTTTTCTTTTATTTTCAGATGATTATAACATAATAATCTCATATTTTTCAAAATTATTTTTCCATGAGGGCTCATTGCCGCCCTCACACTCCGGCTATCAGCTCAATCCAAACTTTTTTGAAAAAAAGTTTGACAAAAAACTTCCAACCCAAATTATTTCTAAACTCAAAAACACTCCATTCACTAAAAAATCACAAACTCACTTCGCTCAGACAGTGATTTTTCTTAACGCTCATTCCCGTATTTTTTTCGTTGAAATAATTTGAATGTCGGGATTTTGCTTATAATTCAAATATATATTTCTATCACCATTACAATTTAACTGCACTTTCATTTAAAATCGTTTCTTTATATTTTAATTCCCTTCAACATTCAAATTTTACTGGGTAAAAAATGCATATAGTGAGCGTAGTAAAAACATCCTTTTTGTTTTTACAGCGAACGAGCATTTTTGAGCTTAGTAAAATTTGAGTTGAATTGTTTTTTGGCTCAACCTTTTTTACAAAAAAGGTTGAATATCCTTTAAAACAGTTTTTTTAAAATAAATTCCCTTACTTTTTCTATTTCTTCATCGGTAAGCCGTCCCTGTATTTCAAATGAAGTCGATTTTTTACCTTTTTTAACTAACAGCTTTCCGTCATCAGATTTTATTTTTAACTTTTTTATTTCCCTTTCTATATCCGATATTTCCATTTGAGACAATTTTTCAATATTTTCTTCCGTATTTTCAAAATTTGTCTGATTTAAATAATTGAAAATAGTATCCGATTTTCTTATATTTTTTATTTCATCAAGTTTTTCCAGTAATTTTTCCGGATATTTTTCCACTCTTAAATATCTCGCTACGGTTCTTCTGGAAATTCCGTATTCCTGTGCTATCTGTTCGGAACTTTTCTTTTTATTTCTACTTTCTCTCCATATTTTCATTGATATTTCCAGTGTTGTCAGATCTTCTCTTAATGTATTTTCATGAAGGGATATTTTATCCAATATTTCATAGCTGACATTTTCAGGAATTATTATGAAATTACCCGTACCTGACGGAGAGAAATCCTTTATATTCCCGTATCCGTAATATACGGCTGAAAGTCTTCTGAAACCTGATAAAATCTTATATTTATTTTCTTTTTTTTCTATAACATAAACAGGATTTATTAACCCTATTTCATTTATGGATTCTGCCAGATTTTTTATAGGTTCCGTTTTTAATATTTTTTCAAAGCTTATTTCCCTGTTTATAAATTCTCTGTCCTGAAAATCCACTTTTTCAAGTATTTTTTCATTTACCGATGTAACTTCTGCTCCTTTTATTTTAAGTATTTCTGTTCTTATATTCTCATTTTCTTCCAGCTGCTTTACGAAATTTTTTGTTTTTTCATTGTTTAAATTGGAAAAAGGATTTCTTTTCTCAAATATATTTTTTGCTTTTTTTACCATTCCAGTCCCTCTCTTTCAAGAATTTCAAGTGCTAGATCTTCGTAATCTTTTGCACCGTTTGAAAAAGGAGCATAATCGAATATATCCTGAGCATTGGCAGGTGCCTTTGCCAAGTCTACATTCTGTCTTATTACGGTATTCATTATCGCACTTTTGAAATGTTCTTCGAGCTGCTCTTTGGAATCTGTGGATAAACTTGTCCTTATATCATACTGAGTTAAAATCAGTCCTTTTACTTCAAGTCTGTCGTTCAGGTCTTCTTTTATTTCATTAATTGTGGATATTAAAAGACCTGCTCCTCTCAATTCAAAGTATCCCGATCTCAACGTAAGATATATACTGTCCGCTGCAACTATGGCATTAAGGGTAAGTATTGACAATGAAGGAGATGTATCCATTATACACATGTCAAATTCATCTTCCACTTCTTTCAATATTTTTTTCAGGACACTTTCCCTGTTCAGCTGTGACGATAAAGTTATATTTACCCTTTCACTTTCAAGATTGCTCGGAACAAGATAGAAACTTTCTGCCTGAGGCAGTTTTATTATTGCTTCTTTTATATTTCTTTTTGTAAGTGCATCAAAAATAGTACAGTCCACTTCATTGGGATCTATTCCGAGAGCATCTGTAAGATTACCTTGAGGATCACAGTCTATTACGAGTATTTTTTTCCCTTTTTTTGCATAATATGAAGCTATATTGTATGCTGTGGTCGTTTTCGCCACTCCTCCTTTATTATTTGCTATTACTATTTTTTTCATATTACTTTTCCTCCTTATTTTCCTACGCAGAAATTTCCGAAAACATGATCAAGTACATCTTCTGATGATATTTCTCCTGTTATTTCAGATAAAGAATCGAGAGCCTCTCTCAAATCTACAGATATTAAATCCATAGGCATTCCCGTATCAATAGTTTCAAAAATATTTTTTATTGATTCTTTTGTCTTTTCAAGGGCTGTTTTATGTCTTATATTTGTTATTATGAGTTTTTCAGATGTATTTTCAATATCTTCTTCGACAATATAAGAGTATATTTTCTTTTCCATTTCTTCCATTCCGATATTATCTTTAGCTGAAATTTCTACAATATTTTCAAAATTACAGTCTTTCAGATTTATTTTTCTTTCCAAATCAGTTTTATTCAGCAGAATTATCATTTTTTTATTGTATTCCTTTATTTTTTCCATTACTTCAATATCTTCTTTTTCAATCTCCTTTGAAGCATCAAGGACAAGAAGGACAAGATCAGCCATTTCTATAAACTGTTTCGATTTCTTCACTCCTATATTTTCCACTATATCTTCGGTTTTTCTTATTCCTGCAGTATCTACCAGCACAAGAGGAATACCTTTTATATTTACTATTTCCTCTATTACATCTCTTGTCGTTCCCGGAATATGGGTAACTATTGCTCTTTCTTCCTTTAATAGAGAATTAAGTAAAGTTGATTTCCCCACGTTAGGTTTACCTGCTATAACCGTCTTTATCCCCTCTTTTATTTTTTTTCCTTTATTATAAGATTCTATAAGAGCATCCGCTTCTTCATACACTTTTTCAAGGTTTGTCCTTAAATTTTGAGGAAGGGGATCTTCTATCCCTTCTTCAGGATAATCAAGTACTACATTTACATGAGCTGTAACATCAAGTAAAGCTTTTTTGAAATCCTTTATTTTTTCCTTTAAATCTCCTCTCAGCTGTTCCATTGATAATGATATACTTTTTTCGGTTTTTCCCTGTATAAGGTCCATTACGGCTTCAGCTTGGGATAAATCAATTCTTCCGTTCATAAAGGCTCTTTTTGTAAATTCTCCCTTTTCTGCGTGTCTTGCACCGTTTTTAAGGACAAGTTCGAGAATTTTTTCGGTAATGAGATATCCTCCGTGACAGTTTATTTCCACTACATCTTCACAAGTGTAGGTTTTAGGAGATTTCATTCTTACCGTCATAACTTCATCTATTATTTTTCCGTTATCGTGGATAAATCCGTAATTAAATTTATAAAAACCCAAATCTTTATTTGGGTTTTTCGTATTAAATATTCTGCTTAAAATTTTAAATGATTTATCGCCCGATATTCTTATTATTCCTATTCCCCCTTCTCCTTTCGGAGTGGAAATGGCAGCTATCGTATCAAATAACATTTTTATACCTCATTATAATCTTTTGTTCTTTTTATTACTAAATATCTTTTAGGCTCTTCTCCCATACTTTCAGTTTTCAGACCTTTTATAAAAGATATTTCTTCATGTATTATTTTTCTTTCTCTTGCGGACATAGGATTAAGTTTTATGTTTCTTCCTGTTTCAAGCACTTTTTTACCTTTTTTCCTTGCCAGATCCCTTAGTGACTCTTCTCTTTTCTGTTTATAATTATTTGAATCTATGACTACTTTAATATTTTTAAAATTTTTTACCGAACTCAGCAGATACTCTATGCTGTTAAGAGTACTTCCCTTTTCTCCTATAAGATATCTTATATCTTTTCCGTCAACATTTACAATATATCTTTCTCCTTCTCTGGATATCTGCACTATTTTTATATCCAGTTTTGAATTTACTATAAATTCTTTTATAAAACTTCTTATTCTGTCATAGTTCGGATCATCATTTCTTACTTCTTTTACAACTTCCTGATTTCTGCTTATTTGAGTATTTTCAGTATTTTGACTCGAAAAACTGCTGTTTGTTCTGTTGTCCGCCGGTCTTCTGTTTTCAGTTTTATTTTTTTCCTTTTTAAAATTTTCTTTTGCTGTTTTTCTGTCTTTTTTTCCTTCTCTTTTATTTTCTTTTATTTCATTTCTTTTTTCCTGCTTATTACTGCTGTTTTTGTTTTTTTCTATTTCATGTTTTTTAACTATTTCTATTTCATATATACCTTTAATATTAAAAAATAATATTTTTTTCGGTTCTTTAATTATGTTTATTTTAAAAGTTTCATCATTTTCCAAAGTAAGAGCTCTTTTTATCATACTGTCGAGTTCTTCTCTATTTTGGGCTTTCAATACTATTTTATTCATCTGAATCAATCTCTCCCTTTCATTATAAAATACTGCTGAACAAGTGAAAGTGCTCCTGAAACGAGATAATATAAAGTTACCCCTGACGGCATTCTGTAAAACAGTAGAAGCATCATTATAGGCATTGTATACATCATAGTCTGCATCTGACTGTTTGTTTCCTGACCTTTTGTCCCTCCGGACATAATTTTCTGTTGGAAGAAAGTAATGGCTGTATTTAAAATCGGAAGCAGATTTACCGTAAATGTTCCTATTTTAAACAGCTCATCAGGTTTTTTCAAATTAAACCATAAAAATGTGGCATCATTTGGTATAGCATCTCCGCTGAATGCATAAAACAGTGCTATAAATATAGGCATCTGTAATAAAATGGGAAAACACCCTGATAAAGGATTTACATTGTTTTCCTTATATATTTCAGCTGTTCTTTTTTGAAATTCCTGAGGATTATCTTTATATTTTTCTTTTATTTTATCAAGCTGAGGCTGAAGTTCTCTCATTTTTTTCATTGATTTTTCCTGTTTTAATGTTAAAGGAAACATAAGAGCTCTTACTATTATTGTTACTATTATTATTGCAAGCCCGTAATTTCCTACTATTCCGTTTATTCCTTTCAATACTGCAACAACTGCGGCTTCAAGTGCGGGTATTCTAAGAAATCCTCCTTTTGATTTCGCCATATTCTATTTCCTCCATTATTCTTGTTATTTTAAGGGATCATACCCTCCCTTGTGAAAGGGATGGCATTTTAATATCCTTTTTATACTTAAATATACTCCTTTTAAGGCACCGTATTTTTTTACTGCCTGTTTTGAATATTCTGAACATGTCGGATAAAATCTGCATTTTCTTCCGAATGCTCCTGAAAAAAATTTCTGGTAAAGATTTATTAAAAACAAAAATATATGTTTCATTTTTTCATCACCTTTAACATATCTTTTTCTATATCTTTATATTTTAAGTTTTTTATATTTTCTTTTAATATTGATTTTCCTACAAATATATAATCTGTATTTTTTTTCAGTATTTTACTGTTTGATTTTACAAATTCTCTGAATAATCTTTTTATTCTGTTTCGCTGTACAGCTTTTCCCGTTTTTTTACTTGCAACAAAGCCGAATCTCTGCTCGTTATTTTTATTTTCCTTTATAAAAATAATAGCATACTTTGTGTATACTTTCTTTGAATTATTATATATTGAAGAGAAGTCTCTATTATTTTTGATTTTTTTAATCTGCATATTTTTACTCTTTGAATTTAATATTTTTTAAAAACCCGGTGTTGTTTTTTAATCACCGGGTTATGCTGATAATTTTACTCTTCCTTTTTCTCTTCTTCTTTTCAGAATATTTCTTCCGCTTTTAGTTTTCATTCTTGCTCTGAATCCGTGATCTTTTTTTCTTTTTCTTTTATTTGGTTGGTATGTTCTTTTTGTCATTTTCTTTTTCCTTTCTGATAATTATATTAATTTATAACCCTCTTAATTTTTTCAGTTGTTTACACAATATAATAAACAAATTTCTTGAAAAAGTCAAGGAATATTTCTGAAAATCATAATTTTATTTGGAAAATATAAGAAATTTATTTTTAGGATATTATGTTTTTCCACATATATAATAAATAATATATTAAATTACATTATTTAGTATTATAAGTATTATAGAGTGTTGTTTTGTTGAAAGGTTTTAAAAATCCATTTTCGGCACATAAAAAACTGTTATTATTTATAGGGGAAAATGTGGAAAAGTATTTATACACTTTTTTTAAACAGGAAATT
>JAUNKI010000086.1 GCA_030532815.1 Leptotrichiaceae bacterium | reverse complement strand
CGATGGAACGAAGCACGAAAAATAATTAAAAAAGAAAATTCAACGGGAATTGAAAAAATTTATATTACTATGGATAAAGAAATTTATGATAAATTATTTATGGAATCCGAAATTGCTGAAATAAATACACCGAACGACATAAAACTTATAATTCGTTTTAATTAAAACAGGCTATAAAAAGGAGGCTATTTATGAAAAAAACGGGAGAAATACTGGAAGAATATTTAAGAAAAAAAATGAGTCAGACCGATTTGGCTAAAATAATTGAAGTATCGCCTCAATATATTAATAATATAATAAAAAATTTAAAAAGTCCTTCTGAAAATTTTTTGGAAAAGTTTTATAAAATTTTTGATGTAAGTGAAAAAGATAAAATAAAAATACAGGAATATGAGGAATTCAGAAAACTTCCGAAAAAGTTTCAGGAAGAACTCCTTCTTTTAAAAAGAACAGAAGAAAAAGATGATAAAAATGGTGATACGGATAATACGGAAAGAGTTTTGATTTCAGGTAAATTTGACAGCGGAGGGCTTTTCAGATATAGTGAAAAAGACGAATATCTTTTTTTCCCGAAACATGATACGAATAATGATCTTTTTGGAATAAAAATCCAGTGTGTGTATTATATTCCCGATTTTTATATAAATGATATCCTGATTTTTGAAAAAAATAATGATTACAGAATAAATGATTTACACGGAAAAATTGCCCTTACAGAATATAAGGAAAAAATAGAGATAAAAAAAATAGAATATATAGATGAAATTATTGTAATAAAATCTTTAGGAAATGCCGGAAATATGACGTTGCTGACAAAGGAAAAATGGTCATCATTGAAAGTAAAAGGTCTTTTGAAATCTTGTTTTAGGGTGTTTTAAAGATTTTAATATAAAATTTTTTATATTTGATACATTGATTTTGAGTGATATTATTTGAAGAAATAATTTTAAAATGGAAACGGACATAATAAGAATTAATTGAAATATTTAAAAAGTTCATATTTTGTAATTAAGCAGTCTATTTGTGTATAAAACCTGATATACTAAATTTAAATAGGGTTGTAAACAATTTTGAGAAACTGTTTTTTTCAATATAGAGTAACTTATTAAAAACAGTTTTTTAATAAAAATAACGAGAGAGTTGACAAATATATAAAAATGTAGTAAAATGCTTCAGTAATTAAATTAGAAAGTAGAAACATTGTTTCTCACCTTTCCATCGTGACATAAACATGTCAATATTGAAACTTTCTTAGCTGAAAGTTAGCTGATGAGTCAGGTATATAGTTATTTTAAAGTTATTTTGCATATTTGATATGTGCATATTTTTATGTAACTATTGAACAAGGTTTCTTATATCTTGTTTTTTTATTGTATAAAAATTAGGAGGTGTTCTTTATAAAAGGAACTAATAAATCTGATGAACCGAGAATGAATGAAAGAATCAGAGCAAAAGAAATAAGAGTAATCGGAGAAAACGGAGAACAATTCGGAGTACTGACGGTTAGTGAAGCAATGGCACTTGCAAACGAAAAAGAACTTGATTTGGTTGAAATATCTCCAAATGCTGCACCACCTGTATGCAAAATTATGGACTATGGAAAATTCAAGTATGAGAAAACAAAAAAAGATAAGGAAAACAAAAAGAAACAGAAAAATGTCATAATTAAAGAAATCAGAATTAAACCTCATATTGATGAACATGACAAGGAAACAAAAATATCTCAAATTGAAAAATTCATAGCTAAGGAATACAAGGTGAAAATAAGTTTAAGACTTGCAGGGAGAGAAAAACTGCATGCCGATTCTTCCATTAAAATTTTAGACGAGTTTGCAAATCATTTTGAAGAAACTGCAACTGTTGAAAAGAAGTACGGAAAAGAACAGGTACAGAAATTTATTATGTTATCACCTAAAAAGTAAAATAAGGAGGAAAAAAAATGCCAAAAATGAAAACACACAAAGGGACTAAAAAAAGGGTTAAAGTAACAGGAAGCGGAAAACTGGTTATTAAACATTCCGGAAAAAGCCATATTTTGACTAAAAAATCAAATAAAAGAAAGAAAAGATTGGGACAGGACGCAATAGTTCCAAAAGGAGCAGAAAGAAGAATTAAAAAATTATTAGCAGGACAAGAAGGAAGATAAACTCGGTAAATAGTATAAGGAGGAAAGAAAATGCCAAGAGTAAAAACAGGAATAGTAAGAAGAAAAAGACATAAAAAAGTATTGAAAGAAGCAAAAGGATACAGAGGATCCGTAAAAACAAATTTTAAGAAAGCCAATGAAGCAGTAAAAAAAGCTATGGCTTATGCAACGGAACACAGAAAACAGAAAAAGAGAAAAATGAGAGAACTGTGGATAATAAGAATAAATGCTGCGGCAAGATTAAACGGAATTTCATATTCCAAATTTATGAATGGGCTGAAAAAAGCAGGAATAGAGCTGGATAGAAAAGTATTGGCTGATTTGGCTTTAAACAATCCGGCAGATTTTACAAAATTAGTGGAAAAAGTAAAATAAAGATAATATAATTAAGACGATGTTTATATTTAAAGCATTGTCTTTTTTATTATTTTCAGGAAAATTTGGAAAATATCGTTTATAAAATACTTTTTCTATCAAAATAAAATGTGTTCAAAGTATTGTAAATTAAGGTTTTCAAATGAATATTTTTCGTTGACACAAAGGGAAAATCGTGGTATTTTAATATTGAGAAAAGGATGAGAAAATCAAAAAATAATAATTAAGGAAACTAAAGGAGGAATTATTATGGCATTCGTGATAGAAAAGGAAACTTGTATAGCTTGCGGAGCATGTGAAGGTGTATGCCCTGTAGAAGCAATTTCAGAAGCAGACGGTAAATATGAAATAGATGCGGCTACATGTATTGATTGTGGAGCATGTGAAGGTGTATGTCCTGTAGAAGCGATATCTCAGGCAAGTTAAGGTATTTTACAAAGTTCATTCGATATTTTGATTTTTTGGAGAGAAAATCGTGTATATTGAATATATAATAATTGAAATGAGGGAATTAATCCCTCATTTTTATGTATATATTGTTGGTGTGTAAGCATTAAATTAAACACATATTCCTTATATTTCAGATTATACAGCAGTTAGGCTGTGAACAGAAATAAAGGCATACTGACTTAATAAATAGGACAGACAGTTTTCGTACTGTAATATTCCGATTTTGAACTGCAAAGTAGAAATTAAAAATTTTAATTTATTCTGAAAATATAAAACTGACAGTCTATTACTTCATATTTTTAAAAAGATTTACTGTGAAAAATTTTAGAACTGATTTAGAGTCTGTCTGAAAATTCAAAATCTATAATATTTTCAATATTTTTTTTACTTTTTAAATTAACAGAGTCATAATAAAGTTATTTACAGCTTTAAAAATTTTCGTTAAAAATCCGTTATTTTGACAGTTTTCAGATACACACTGATATATTTTGTAAAATATTCAAGTTTTTACATAGTATTTATTTTAATAAATAAAAAACAGATTTTGAATATTGCCTGTTTTATAAAATTAATAGAAACAGCAGTTTATAATTTTAAAAATATAGTATCCGATTATGGAATCCGTCATAGAGTTTCCAAAACTTTAAAACAGCTTGTTCATAATTTATTTCATTATTTTCAATATAAGTTTTTCCTGTGAATTTTTAATATATTCATTTATATCATTTCTCGACATATTATCAACAAGTATAATAAAATAACTGTCAATTTCATTGTATATTTCAAATGGAGAATTTTCGATATCAAAGTCAGATGAAACTCTTATATAGTAAGAACCTTTTACGGCGTTAACATCAACCACATTAAGAACTTTTGTGGAATTAAAGAAATAATCTGATTTTATATGGGTTCCTGTGGCTATTTTTATGATATCCGCAACTACTGCAGAAGCTGTAGGATCCATACCTGCCCCTTTACCGTAAAATAGGGTTTTTCCCGTATATGAACCTATTGTTTCAATGGCATTGTAAACATCGTCAACTTTTGCCAGAATTTCTGAATTCGGAACAAGAGTAGGTTCTACGGAAATCTGTACGGTATCTTCAGACAACAGTTTAGAATGAGCTATCAGTTTAATTGTACAGTTCATCTGATTTGCTGCAAAAATATCGATTGTATTGATTTCTCTGATTCCTGAAAGCTGCATATCCTTAAATTTTATCGAACCTCCATACGCAAGTGAAGCCAGTATATTAATTTTATGTCCGGCATCTATTCCGTCTACATCATAACTCGGATCAGCTTCGGCATACCCTTTGGCTGAAGCAATGGAAAGGGCTTCATTGAATGACAGCTTATCCGTTTTCATTTTAGTGAGTATATAATTTGAAGTACCGTTCATTATTCCTCTAATTTCAGTAACAGTATTTGCAACAAGACTTTCCATTAAAGGAGTTATAATAGGAATTCCGCCTCCGACAGCAGCCTCAAAGAGGAATGATACATTATTTTCCTTTGCAATTTGAAATAATTCGACGCCATGTTTTGCAACAAGAGCTTTGTTTGCGGTTACAACGCTTTTTTTTGCTTTAAAAGCTTCTATAATAATATTTTTTGCAATCGTTTCACCTCCGATAAGCTCAACTACGGTATCAATTTCAGGGTCGTTAATAATTATTTTATAATCGTCTGTAAGGATGGATTTATCAAAAGTAAATGTAAATTCCCTGTTGATATTGAGATCACAGGCATACTTCAGTTCAATATCCGCAGCCGACTTTTCAAAAATATTGTTTCGTTCAGCAGAAAGTACTTTCAATACTCCTTCTCCGACAGTTCCTAATCCGATAATTCCTATTTTCATATTAAATTCTCCTAATCAATGATTTATTTTAGATTTATGCTTCGATAAACCTTTTATGCAATGCTTTTACGGCTTTTTCAAGGTCTGTTTCTTTTATAATGCATGAAACATTAATTTCCGAACATGAAATCATGTCTATATTTATATTATTTTCAGCAAGGGTATCAAAAATTTCAGCAGTAGTTTCATAATGGGTTTTCAGACCTATACCGATAACGGATACTTTTGCGACTTTATCTTCAAATGAAACCCCTTCGGCTCCCAGTTCTTTTTTAATATTTTCCGAAATTTCCACTGCTTCTTTCAAATCTTCGGTTTTTACCGTATATGAAATGTTGTTTAATTCCTTATTTATGCTGGAACTTTGTAATATAATATCAGTATTTATTTTTGATTTTGCCAGTGTTGAAAATACTTTAGCAGCCATTCCCGGTTTGTCAGGGACTCCTGATAATGTTATTTTTCCTTCATTTTTAGATGAAGTGACTCCTACAATTTTTGCTTTTTCCATTAAAATTTCTCCTTCTTTTTCTTCTTTTACTATAGTTCCTTCAGAATCATCAAATGATGATCGTAAGTGGATATTTATACCGTATTTGGCAGCAATCTGTACGGATCTCGGATGAAGAACTTTTGCCCCTGAAACTGCAAGTTCGAGCATTTCCTGATAAGAAAGGGTTTTCAGTTTTTTCGGATTATTTACTACTCGCGGATCAGCGGTATAGACTCCGTCAACATCAGTATAGATTTCCACTTCATCGGCATTCAGAGCTGCCCCCAGTGCCACAGCAGTAGTATCGGAACCCCCTCTTCCGAGAGTAGTAATATCGTTATTTTCAGTAATTCCCTGAAATCCTGCAAATACTACTACATTTCCTTCAGAAAGTTTTTCTTTAATAAGCCCGGTATCGATATCCAGTATTTCAGCTTTGGTATAATCTTCGGTTGTTTTGAATTTTACCTGAAATGCATTTAATGAAACAGCCTTTTCTCCCATAGACTGAACGGCTATGGCAAGGGAAGCTATGGAAATCTGTTCTCCTGAAGTAAGAAGCATATCAAGTTCTCTTTTACTTGGAGCATCGGAAATTTCATATGCTCTTTTTATGAGTGAATCGGTTGTTCCTGCCGGAGCAGATACTACAGCTATCACATCATGTCCTTCTCTTTTATATTTTAAAATTCTTTTGGCGACTTCTTTAACCCGTTCAGCGTCTGCAACTGAAGTTCCTCCGTATTTCTGAATAATTAAAGCCATGTTCTGTAATGTATAATACTTATAACGGAATAAGTTATTATCTCTCTCCTTTTTCTAAATTTAGGTTATTAAGGACCTATGACCTTTAAATTTATAAAGTATTTTTACTTTATTCTATACTATAATATACTATTTTGGTATTTAATTCAATATTAAGGAGAACATTATTTCATTAATAATGATATAAATTTCTTAATCAATAATCTATTTTGTTAATGTTAAAAGGAGAAATACTTATTTTACAAGACTTTCATAAAAATTAACAAAAAGAATGTCAAGTATATATAATAAATATATATCAAAAAAAGGACTTTCAATTTTAAAAAAATGTGGTATAATAACTACAGAAACCAAAAGCAAGTGTAACAAAATATATAAATGTAGTTTGTAACAAGGTTGTTTGAGGTGTAAAATTTTAGGAGGTAGTACTTTGTTAGGTAAGGTAAAATGGTTTAACGACAAAAAAGGATTCGGATTTATTTCAGGGGAAGACGGAAATGATTATTTTCTTCATTTCTCAAAAATAAATAAGGACGGATTCAAATCAGTTAATGAAGGTGAAGAAGTAAGCTTTGATGTAGAGGACGGGCCAAAAGGACCTCAAGCAACAAACGTTGTTTCTCAGTAATAATTGATTAGAAAAATTAAGTCGGGATATTCTGTTAAGAGTATTCCGATTTTTTGCATAATATAATTTTGCTTAACTGTAATTTAGGAATAAGACAGTCTGTAAATTCAAAATCTAAGATATTTTCAATTTTTTTAAACTCTTTAAATTGGAAAAATCATAATAAAATAGATATCCTGTTATTTACAGTTTTTAAAATATTTGTTAAAAATCCATCGTTTTGACCGTTTTCAGACATACTCTAATCTGCCTGATTTTATTTAATGGGATAACTATTAAGACTGCCCAGTTTTTCATGGTTATATTTGTCTATATTCATTTAAATGTACTAAATATTTCTGTTTAATAAAGATTGTAACAGCCGGGATAAAAAAATTTAAATATGGGATATTTTATTTAGCAGGAAATGAGGAAAAGAGTGAGTCCGTATTTCTGTTCAGTCGAAAATTGGCAGAATTTGCAGTTAAGAAATTTAGGTACATCCTAATGTTATTATTCAATATTATCGGGAACGATCTTATTTAAGTACATCACATGTTACTGTTCAATAATTGTTTCTTTATTTTTCGTATTTTATATAAAATATTTAACTATATGACATTTTTATAATTAATTTTGAGAGTAAAGCTCGGAAAGCCTTTTCTGTGCATTTTCATCATTAATGTAATCGTCATATTCCATTTCCTTTTCAAGAATTCCGTTGGGAGTAATTTCTATAATTTTGTTTGCCACAGTTTGTATAAATTCATGGTCATGAGTAGTAAACAATACGGTTCCCGGAAAGTTTATAAGAGATTTATTTAAGGAAGTAATCGCTTCAAGGTCAAGGTGGTCTGTAGGATTATCAAGTAACAGGACATTTGAGCCTGAAAGCATCATTCTCGAAAGCATGCATCTGACTTTTTCTCCTCCTGAAAGAACTTTTGCCTTCTTTTTGGCTTCCTCTCCTGAAAAGAGCATTCTTCCCAGAAAACCTCTTACGTATTCTTCATGCTGATCAGTGGAAAACTGCCTCATCCAGTCTATCAGTGATAAATCTACATTTTCAAAATATTCGGAATTATCTTTAGGGAAATAACTTTGAGAAGTTGTCACACCCCATTCATAAGTTCCTGAGTCAGGCTTCATTTCTCCTGACAGTATTTGGAAGAGAGCAGTTTTGGCAATATCATTATTTGATAAAATAACAATTTTATCTCCCGTATTTACGGTAAATGAAATATTGTCCAGTACTTTTTCCCCGTCTACGGTTTTAGTAAGATTTTCCACTTTTAATAAATTATTTCCTGCTTCTCTGTCAGGTTTAAACTCAATATAAGGATATTTTCTATTGGAAATCTGCATATCTTCAAATTGGAGCTTTTCCAACTGTTTTTTACGGCTTGTAGCCTGTTTGGATTT
>JAUNKI010000085.1 GCA_030532815.1 Leptotrichiaceae bacterium | reverse complement strand
TCAAATATGACTGTATTTAAAGAAAAAAATTAATAAAAGCAGACGAAAAACAACTAAAAATATTAAAAACTTGACAAAATAAAATATAGTGTTATAACTGTATTATAAACAGAAAAATAAAATAAATTGTGAAAGGAACGGAAAATTTATGAAAAAAATTTTATTATGTTGTGCAGCAGGAATGTCGACAAGTCTTCTTGTAAATAAAATGAAAGCTGCAGCAGAAGCCAAAGGAGAAGAGGTTGAAATATGGGCGGAACCTCTTGATAAAGCTCCGGCTGAAATACCTAAATCGGATGTGGTTCTGTTAGGTCCTCAAGTTAAATATGCTATGCCTGAATTAAAAAAAATAGCTGACGAACATGGAAAAAAAATAGAAGCCATTAACATGGTAGATTACGGAATGATGAATGGTGCAAAAGTTTTGGAAGCGGCGTTGAAACTACTCGATTAAATTATTTTAAAAATCTGATTTTCAGAAACTCGGAAAATTAAAAAACATTTACAAAATTAAGAAAATAAGGAGTGAAATATTGTATGGCAAATTTTATGGATAAATTTACAAAAAGCCTTGAAGAAAAGTTAATGCCGATGGCGGCAAAAGTTGCAAATCAGAGACATCTTGCAGCAATAAAAGACGGAATTATAATAACGGTTCCTATTGTTATTATAGGGTCGGTATTTTTAATACTTGCGGCTCTTCCTATACCTGCAGTTGCAAATTTCTACGCTACACCTTTGGGAGCTACAATACAGAAATGGCTGCTTTATCCGGTTTCAGTAACATTTGATATGATAGGAATTATAACGTGTATGGGAGTTGCATACCGTTTGTCCGAATATTATAAACTGGACGGAATATCGGGAGCGATAATATCATTTGTATCTTTTTTACTTGTAACACCTTTTACTATAACATTTACTCATGAACAGTATGGAGAGCTTACGGCAACGGGCATACCGCTAAATCGTACGGGAAGTGCGGGACTTTTCGTAGGAATAATAATGGCTATTTTGGCAGTTGAAATATTTAACTTTATAGTAAAGAAAAATCTTGTAATAAAAATGCCTGACATGGTACCTCCGGCAGTTTCCAAAACATTTGTGGCATTAATACCCGGTTTTATAATAGTACTGGTTTCTTTATTAATAAGAATAGGATTTGAAAATACGGGATTCGGAAATGTACACGAAGTAGTGACAAAATTGCTGACAAAACCTCTGACAGCAATAGGAGGTTCATATTTCGGAGTAGTTATAGTTACGATACTGATACACCTGTTATGGACATGCGGACTGCACGGAGCAAATATAGTAACAGGAATAGTCTATCCTGCACTTTACGTGTTACTTGATGAAAACAGGCTGGCATTTTCCCAAGGGCAACCAATACCCCATGTAGTTACTCCTCAGTTTTTTGATATATTCCAGTCAATGGGAGGATCGGGAGCTACATTTTCCCTTGCATTAATGCTGTTATTCTGGGCAAAAAGTAAACAGCTCAAGGAAATAGGTAAACTGTCAATAGGACCTGCATGTTTTAATATAAATGAGCCTATACTGTTCGGATTGCCGATAGTAATGAACCCTTTATTGATAATACCGTTTATATTGGCTCCTTTGGCTGCAGTTACGATAACATACTGGACTATGAAACTCGGTATCGTTGCAAGACCTACAGGAATTGCCATCCCATGGACAACTCCTCCTATAATTTCAGGATATCTCGTTACGGGAGGAAAAATTTCGGGAGCGGCTGTACAAGTTGTAAATTTCTTTGTAACAGGGCTTATATATTATCCTTTCTTTAAAATGTGGGACAGTAAAAAACTGCAGGAGGAAAGCGGAGAAGCATAATATTTAAGTTTTAAAAGTTTGGAAGTAAAAAAATTATCGAATTTATATTTAAAATATCATCTTAGCCTGAAATTTTTAAAGAATTTCAGGCTTTTTTATGTTTGGTTTAAAAAATCGTCAGCACAAATTTTACATATACACTTTACATATTTTTCTTTTTCATACAGTAAAATTTGAATGTTGAGTGAAACTGAAAGATAAAGAAAATATTTTAAATAAAAGTATAGTTTGATTGTAATAGTAACATATACTTGAATTATAACTGAAAATCCGACATTTAAATTATTTCAACTAAAAAAATGCGGGAATGAACGTGAAAAAAATTACTGTCTGAGCGAAGTGAATTTGTGATTTTTCAGTGAATGGAGTGTTTTTAAGTTTAGAAATAATTTAAGTCGGAAGTTTTTTGTCAGGAACCGGCTCTATAAGTCAAAAATAATTCTCCAACTATAAGTATTATATATTTTTAAAAATTAAAAAATATTATTTTTACCGATTTTATAAAAAAAGAAAAATATATATAACTTATGATTGGATATGTTTTTATACCTTATGAGACAGCCACTGAGGAATAAGGTAATGAGCCCTTATGTAAAGAAAAAATGAAATCACACTGTTATTTAACATAATATATCAAAAATGAAAAAAAATTTTAAAATTGAAATAAAAAATAAAAAAAAATTTATTTTTATCTATTTACAAATTGAAAAAATGGGGTACAATATACTATAAAAATATAATAAAATATAAAAAAGAAAATATGGAGGTAATGAAATGAAAAAAAATTTCATGAGAAAATTTTTGGCAGTAGTGTTATTTGCTTTTGTTTTTGTCGCATGTGGAGGAGGTAAGCAGGAAAAAGCTGAAGAAAAAAAGCTTGATCCTAATCAGAAAGTTACAATAAAATACTGGTCTTTTCCGAATTTTACTTCAGACGGAGAATTTAAAACTCCTGAAGAATATGATGCGGCACTTATTAAAGCATTTGAAGAAAAAAATCCGAATATTAAAGTTGAATATCAGAAAATTGATTTTACTGACGGTCCTGCTAAAATTGAAACTGCAATTCAGGCAAAGTCAAATCCGGATGTTATAATAGATGCTCCGGGGAGAATTATTGACTGGGCTAAAAAAGGATACTTGGCACCTTTTGAAAATGCCGATACTTCAAAATATTCAAAAGTTATTACTGAAGCAAGCAGTTTTGAAAATAAACTTTATTTATATCCTTTAGGAACAGCTCCTTTTGTTATGGCGGTTAATAAAAAACTGACGGACAAACTGGGAGTTACGGAACTTCTTCCGTTAAATAAACCGGGAAGAAACTGGACAGTAGCTGAATTTGAAAAATTTTTAAAAGCGGTAAAGGCTAAAGATCCTTCAATTGATCCTGTACTGTTTTATACGAAAAGTCAGGCGGGAGATCAGGGACCGAGAGCATTTGTTTCAAATTTATATAATTCATGGATAACTGATGAAGGAGTTACAAAGTATACAATAAATGATGAAAATGGTGTAAAATCACTGACATGGATAAAAAAAGCCTATGATGAAGGATTACTCGGAAAAGGAGTTTCTGCTGAAGCTAAAGACGCACTGGAAGCATTCAGAAGCGGAAAAGCGGTAATGACAATTCTTTACTCTCCGGGACTGAAGGGTCAGGATAAGGAAGTTATAGGAAAAGGGGACTTGGAACCTGTATTTTTACCGTTCCCTAATGAATCAGGGCAGGCAAAATTTGAATTCTTACTTGCAGGAGCGGCAGTGTTTAATAACGGAGATGATGCAAAAGTGGCAGCGGCACAAAAATTTGTGGACTTTGTTATAAATGATCCTGTATGGGGTGAAAGAAGTCTGAAAGCTACAAATAACTTCTCTCCTTCAGGAAAAGAAGGATTATACGGTGATGATGCGGAAATCAAATACCTTGAATCACTGGTAGGATTTTATGGTCCTTATTATAACACAATAGACGGATATGCACAGATGAGACCGCTCTGGTTTAATATGGTTCAGGCAATATTAAACGGTCAGTCTGAAGTAAAAGCCGGATTGGACAAATTTGCAGAAGATGCAAATAAAACAGTATCGGATGCAAAATAAAAAATAATAAGTATTTGTATATCGGGAATTATATGAGGGTTGGAAATATACCCTCATATTACTTCTATTTTATATAAAAGACAGAAATTTAAAAATGAAAGCGGATTTCCCGTTTTAATTATATTTCATCTTATTTAAAGAAAGAACGGTGAAAAGAAAAAATGAGTGGTAATATTGCTATGAAATATAAATGGAATTGGAGAAAAGTCGATTACAGTGCATATATGTTTATTTTACCTGTACTTGTATTTTTTTCAAGTTTTGTTTTATACCCTATGATAAAGGGGATACATTTATCTTTGTACAGATTTAGAGGGCGGAATATGGCCTTTGTCGGATTAAAGCATTATGCCGATTTATTTAAAAACGATATATTTTTAAAATCAGCGAGAAATACAATTTTTATTACATTTGTAGCATTGCCTATAGTTGTGATATTTTCAATATTTGTAGCTTATGTAATATATGAAAGAAATGCGGCGGTCAGGTCATTTTTCAGAGGAGTTTTTTATATTCCTGCCATATCTTCCGTAGTTTCAATTACGGTTGTATGGAACTGGATATATCATCCTAAATACGGAATATTAAATTATGTTTTTCAGCAGGCACATATAATAAAAGAACCTATTGACTGGTTGGGAAATCCACGTACGGCAATATTTGCGATTATAGCGATACTGATAACGACAAGTGTGGGACAGCCGATAATATTATATGTAGCCGCATTGGGAAATGTTTCCAAAGATTTAATGGAAGCTGCCAGAATAGACGGTGCAAATGAATGGCAGACATTCAGGAATATAACATGGCCGATGATTATGCCTACGACATTATACATAGTAGTCGTAACTACTATAAACAGTTTTCAGATATTTGCCCTTATACAGCTTTTAACTCATGGCGGACCTAATTACAGTACTTCCACGGTTATGTATCTGGTTTATCAGACTGCAGTGGAAGGGCGTTTCGGAGTTTCATCGGCAATGGGGATAATTTTGGCAATTATAATAGGGATAATATCCGTACTACAGTTTAAATTTTTATCGAAAGATATAGATTAGGAGGAAAAATGAAAAATAATAAAAAAATGTCAATATTTTCAATTTTTTCAATGACAATATTAATAGCACTTACAATATTTTTTATATTTCCTTTTTATTGGATAGCCACAGGAGCGTTTAAAATACAGGAAGTGGCAATAAGCATACCGCCTGAATGGTTTCCTCTCAAACCTACATTAGAAAATTTTGATAAGCTTCTTGTACCTTTGACTGCAAAATGGTTTTTCAATTCGGTATTTGTATCATTTTCCACAACTATACTTGTATGTATAACTGCTTCTTTAGCGGGATATGCCCTTGCAAAAAAGAGATTTCCCGGAGGAGGACTCATATTTATAGTATTTGTTGCGGCAATGGCATTACCGAAACAGGTAATTTTGATACCTTTATTGAAATTTATTACTGAACTGGGCTGGATAGATACTTACAAAGCATTGATATTTCCGGCGGTAGGATGGCCGTTCGGAGTGTTTCTGATGAAGCAGTTTTCCCATTCGGTTCCCAATGAGCTGCTTGAATCGGCAAGGATAGACGGTTGCGGAGAATTACGTACATTTATGAATATTGTTCTTCCGATTATAAAACCGGGAATAGGTGCTTTGGCAATATTTACATTTATAGCCAGCTGGAATGACTATTTTTCACAATTAATATTTACAAACAGTGAAATGATGAAAACATTACCTCTCGGAGTTGCATCAATGGCACAAAGTGCTGAGTTTTCACTAAATTACGGATTGCTTATGGCGGGGGCATTACTTGCATCACTACCTATGATAATAGTATTTTTAATGTTCCAGAATTACTTTACTCAGGGAGTGACAGTAGGAGCGGTAAAAGGATAAAGACGGATTTTACAGGAATGACTTTAACTTAATATTAACAAAATGAAGAGGGAAAAATGATTGAAAATTTTAAAATAATGGTAATAGGGTGGTTTTATTACGGTTGGTTGTTTATGGCATGTTCAGTTGCTGTGACTGCTCTTTTGAACAGGGTTTTTAATAAATTGTACATACCGCCCCTTGTAATTAATGCTGTCAGTGTGATATTATTACTTATCGCATACAAAGTGAATATGAAAAATATGAGTTATGCACTATATTTTAATTATGTTCCTGTAGTAATAGCAAGTATTGTTTATAACATTTCCGTCTTTATTGTCAGAAAATTTTTAGGAAGATCGGATGTGAAGTACTGATGTATTACATATGTATAGATATAGGAGGAACTTCGATAAAATACGGAGTATTTACTGAAAACGGAGATATGGTCATAAACGGCACAATTGCTGCAAGAGTTACGATAAAGGAAAATTATATACTTACAGATGTAAAAAAACTTATCAGGGATATACTTGAGCAGTACAGTATATACAAAATAGAAGGTATATGCATTTCTTCGGCAGGGGTTGTGGATAATGAAAAAGGAGAAATTATTTATGCAGGACCTACTATCCCAAAATATACAGGGACAAAAATAAAGGAAGAACTGGAAAGGGAATTTGATCTGCCCTGTGAAGTGGAAAATGATGTAAATTGTGCAGGACTTGGAGAATACTGGAAAGGAGCAGGTGCAAATTCAAAATCGATGGTCTGCATTACAGTGGGGACAGGTATAGGCGGTTCAATAATTTTAGACGGTAAACTTTTAAACGGAGCAGGATATACTGCAGGAGAAATAGGATACATGGACGTAAACGGAAATTATATTCAGAACATAGCGTCTTCAAAATATTTAACCGAAAAAATTCAAAGGGAGAAAATGGAGAAAGAAGGAATAGAAGGCAGGATAAGCGGTTTTCATATTTTTGAACTGGCAAAACAGGGAGATAAAATATGTATCGGGGCTATTAATGAATTAATAGAAAACCTCTCGACAGGTATAAGAAATATAATATATCTGCTGAATCCCGAAATAGTAGTCATAGGAGGAGGAATAACAGCACAGAAGGAGTATCTTGAAGAAAAAATAAGAAAATGTGTAAATGAAAATATGATAAGCGATATATTCAGAAAAACGAAGATAAAACTGGCAAAGCAGGGAAATCAGGCAGGTTTGTTAGGCGCGTTATATCATTTTTTAAACAGACACGGTAAAATAAATAATATATAAAATGAAAGGAAAGAAATGAAAACTGATTTGGAAAAATTTAAAGGAATTTTTATGGCAATGTACTCTGCCTATGATGATGACGGGAATATAGACAGGGAAAGGGTAAAGAAACTTGCAAGATACTATGCCGATAAAAAAGTGAAAGGTCTTTATGTAGGCGGAAGCTCGGGAGAAGGAGTTTTGCAAAGTGAAGAAGAAAGAAAACAGGTAGTCGAGGCGGTAATGGAAGAAGTAAAAGGAGAACTGACGGTAATAGTTCACGTCGGAGCAAATTCTACACCTGAAAGTGTAAGACTTGCAAAACATGCTGAAAAGTGCGGAGCGGATGCTGTTTCATCAATACCCGCAGTATATTATAGACTATCACCGGAATCCGTAAAAATGCACTGGCAGAAAATGATAGACAGTACGGATTTGCCTTTTATAATATATCATATACCTCAAACTACGGGTTTCAATTTACCGATAACACTGTTTGAAGAAATGGCAAAACAGGAGAAAGTAATAGGAATAAAATGTTCCTCAGAAAGTACATTTGAACTTCAGCAGTTTAAGGCTGTCGGCGGAAAGGACTTCCTTGTATTTAACGGACCTGATGAGCAGTTTGTGGCAGGAAGAGCAATCGGAGCTGACGGAGGAATAGGAGGGACTTACGGAGTAATGCCCGAACTGTTTATGAAACTTGATATGTATATGAAAAATATGGAATTGGACAAAGCCAAGGAATTACAGGATGAAGTCAATGAAATTATAAAAGGATTGCTTTCAGTAGGCTCTTTATACGGGGCATGTAAGTATATACTTCATTTAAGAGGAGTAGAAACAGGCGTTCCGAGATTGCCGTTATTACCTATAACGGATCAGAAGGCAAAGGAATTTCTGAAAGAACTGGATAATAAAATATCGATATTAATAGAAAAGGTTAAATAAAAAATAAAATTATTTTCAGGAGGAGCAGATATGTCGGGAGTAGTATTGAAAAAAGTGGAAAAGCAGTATCCCAACGGCTTTAAGGCAGTACACGGAATAGACTTGGAAA
>JAUNKI010000084.1 GCA_030532815.1 Leptotrichiaceae bacterium | reverse complement strand
AATTTACTGAATGTTCGTACTTTTTAGTATAATAAATTTTTGAATTTTCCGCTTTAACCTTATTTGTGCAATACTAACATATCCCCTTATTTTTGTCAATTCTCTTTCTTTTTTTCCGATTTATCAAAATAAAAAATAACCGATAATTTTAAGACTATATATACAGGAATTGCGACAAATGCTCCTCCAATCCCGAATAATGCCCCGCCTATCAGTACAACCAGAAGAGTGGTTATCGGATGAATATCTACTGATTTACTTGTAAGCCAAGGTTTTACTATATTAGCTTCTATAGTTTGTAATATTGTTATAAAAACAATAATAGTTACAACAAGTTTAAATGATTTTGTCGAAGCATAAAGTATCACGGGAATAAGTCCTATAAAAGGGCCTATAAAAGGTATTACGTTTCCTGCCCCTATTATTATTGAAAACAGTGAACTATACTCCATTTTTAGAAATAAAAATATAATATAGGAAGATACTCCGACGATTATACTATCCAGCACTGTCACTTTTATATATTTTCCTATTGCTTCGTCAATCTGCTTAATCAACGGAATCAACTCTTCCTTATTAAGCTTTCCTAGTCCCTTTTTTACTCCTTCACCTATTTTGTCATAACTGAATATGAGCATTATAGTAAAAATCGGAGTCATAAACAACAAACTGAATGTTCCGCTTAAAAGAGAAACACTTGAATTCAATACTTTTAAAAAATTAGTAAAAATAATTTCTTTTGAATTTATTATGGAATCCCTTACATTTACATTATTATGCTCAAAAAAAGAAAGCAGATTTTTTTGAAATGTCTCCTGATTTTTCAGGAAAAATTCTATAAAACTCGACAGCTGACCTCCAATTAAAGGTATAAATGCAAGTATTACATATATAAAAAATATAAAAAATACAAATAATACAAAAGATATTGCTATTTTTCTATCCATTTTGAATTTTTCACTTAGCATATCTATAAAAGGCATAAGAGAATACACTATTACAAAAGACAGAATAAAAGGAAATATTGTTCCCGTTATTATCTGAATGGATTTTTCAAAATAGGAATATACTTTAAAAAATAATAATACGGATAATAATGTTAATACTGTCAATATCAGTATATTTTTCCATTTCAAAAATTTTTCTTCATTATAAAAACTCATATTTTACCTCATTTTATTATTTAATTTCTTAATATATTTCATTTTTTTTATTAAACACGATTTCAACAGGACAGCCTTCAAAACCGAAATATTCTCTTAATTTATTCTCAATATATCTCTGATATGAAAAATGTATCAGATCAGGATTATTTGAGAAAAATACAAATTTAGGAGGGGCCTGACCTATCTGTGTTCCATAATTTATTTTTACTGCTCTTCCTTTTCTTGTAGGAACCGGATTCTGAGCTATCATTTCGGATAAAATCTGGTTCAGTAATCCTGTCGTAATTTTTTTATGATATTCCTCATTTATAAATTTTGCCTGTTCCAGTATGTTTACGGTTCTTTTCCCTGTCAATGCGGATATTGTTATTATCGGAGCATAACTCAGAAACGGCAGCTCCGCTTTTACAAGTTCCGTAAACTCTTTCACGCTGTTATTATCTTTTTCTATTAAATCCCATTTATTCACGGCTATTATAATAGGTTTCTTTTCTTCATATATCAATCCCGCCACTCTTTTATCCTGCTCTGTCAGCATTTCCGTAGCATCAAGCATCAACACACACACATTGGCTCTCTTTATGGATTTTAAAGCTCTCAGTACGCTGTATTATTCAATGTAATATTCAATCTTGGATTTTTTTCTGATTCCCGCAGTATCTATCAGTGTATATCTTTCTCCGTTATATTTTAAAGTGGAATCTATCGCATCTCTTGTTGTTCCTGCTACATCACTTACAATAGATCTTTCCTCATTTAAAAGTTTGTTTACAAGGGATGATTTCCCTGCATTTGGTCTGCCTAATATGGCTATACTCAAACCTTCTTCAGTTTCTTTGTCTTTTCTGTCATCAAACTTTTCTATTACCGCATCAAGTAAATCTCCCAAATTTATTTTATGCTCTCCTGAAATTCCTATCACTTCTTCAAAACCCAAAGAATAAAATTCAAATATATTTTCCTGTTCTTTCATGTAGTTATCTATTTTATTTACCGCTACTACAACTTTTTTATCCTTTTTTCTGAGTATATTTGCCACGTCTTCATCAAGTCCTGTTATTCCCGCTTTTCCGTCTACCAGAAAAATTACGACATCCGCTTCGTCTATGGCAACCTGTGCCTGATCTTTTATTTTTTTCATCATAAAGTCATCTGTTTTCGGTTCAAGCCCTCCTGTATCAACTAATATAAAATTCTTTCCTGCCCATTCCGTTTCACGGTAAAGTCTATCTCTTGTCACTCCCGGCTCATCTTTTACTATTGAAAGTCTGTCTCCTACCAGCTTATTGAACAGTGTTGATTTCCCCACGTTAGGTCTTCCCACTATTGCTACTACCTGTTTCATTTTTCCTCCTTAACTACACCTTATAATAACCTGATTAATAACATTAATTATACCATACTTTCTGATTATTTTGTTTATAATTTTATTACGATTATTTTTCCAGTTTCATTCAATATTTTTTCAACACTGCTGTCAGCCTTTATTTTCAATGTCACTCTACCTGAATAATTTTTTTCGATAATCTCTATTCCGAACTTATCTCCATTTAAACTTAAAAAACTTTCCATTTCAGAAGTAAAATCATAATCATAGTCTACTATAAATATCGATTTTTCTTTATATTCAATTATTCCCGCTTCATTTACGGCAAGTTTGGCTGTTTTAGCATAATTTCTTATAAGTCCCCCTGCACCGAGTTTTACTCCTCCGAAATATCTTGTTGCCACTATTGCCGCATTGTATATACCGAGAATATTAAATATCTCCGCCATAGGTTTTCCTGCGGTATTTGCAGGTTCTCCGTCATCATTATATTTAAAATATTCCTGTCCGTTTTCAATAACTCTATAAAGAGGAACATTATGAGTGGCGTCAGGATGCATTTCCCTTACGGATTTTATAAATTTTTCAGCTTCATTTACAGAGGAAACAGGCTTTATATATCCTATAAATTTTGACTTTTTTTCTTCAAATTGGATAATCGTTTCTTTTAATACGGTTTTCAAATCTTTATCCTTTCATTACTGTATTTCCAGTCTCTCCATTAATCCTTCCTTTTCAAGCTGTCTGAATTTTTCAGTTTTTTCCAATTTTTCATATATTTTTTCCAAATTATCGTCATTCATCTTATCTGTATCTTTATTATCTCCCATATCTTTAAAATACTGAAAAAACAGTCCGAAAAAAGGCGACATCAATATAAATTTCATTGTCGTCATATCCTTTTCCTTGTTATATTCCGCAACTTCTTTGGATATTTTCCTGTTGGCAATATTTTCAATATAATAGTCAATACCTTTTTCCATTTCACCTTTAAGGATATAAGCCAATGTTCCTGCACTTATTATATCCAGTCGTCTTGAATACACTTCTTCATCGGTAATCCCGTATTCATCCATAAGTGCTTTATTATCCAATATTTTATTTATTTCCTGAGATTTCGTTATCATTAATGAAAAAGTTTTATCCATCATATTTCTATTTTCTTTTTCACTCTTATCTCTTTTTTCCCTTGCATTCTTCTCTTCGGTTATTTCAAAAAATTCTATCATCTTTAAATAAAGTATATTTTTACTTTCATTTTTTACTTTTTTTAAATATTTATCACTTTTTTCCTCTTCATTCAAGTTTAAAAAATATTCACCAAGAAAAAAATTTTTCTTATCTTCAGGGAGATTTATTTTCAAATAATAGTTTTCATATTCTTTTATTTTTTTCTCATCTTTATTTCTCCCTGCAATATTCATAAGCTTTTGAAGAATAATATAATTATTTACGTCTTTTGCAAAAATATTTTCCAGCTTCTTTATTTTATATTTTTCTATTTTTCCTACGTTTTCCTCGTTCCCTAAAATTATATTCCCCGTTTCCTTATCGAGTTTTACGGTTTCATCTATTATACTCTGCTTGATTCCAAGCTTTGACAGGTTTTCCTGTATGTATTCTTTCCGTGTAAAAGCACTCAGACCTATTCCCATTAAAAAAAATAAAATTATTGATAATATTTTTCTTTTCATCCCGATTACCTTTCTAAAATTTCTATTTTTTATTATATTTAATTAATAAATTTTACATTAATTTCAGTAAATCTTCAATAAAATAATTGACTTTTATCCTTCAGTATTAAAAAATATATTCTTGAAAATTTAAATTTTTTTCCTTTTCCGTTACCCTCATACTTTATTGTATAGTAACTTATAAGGTGTTTAAAATCCGCTTTTTCAAATTTATCCTTCATATCTTTTTCCGTCAGTCTGAATTTTACTCTCCTTTTTTTACCGAAACAGTGTAAAAATAGTTGCAACACTCTTTTTTGTGCTTTTTGTCAATTGATACATATAACACTCTCTTTCAACCGCTTCAATTCTTTATACAGACAAAACCCGAATTTACATAACTTCCACAGGTATCCCCATTTTCGTCAATCTTATAAAAAAAGTAAATAACCATGTAAAAAACTGTCTGAACATTCCTGAATAGACAATAAGAAATACTATTATTATTCCATACTTTTCCATCTGATTATAAAATTTTCTCACTTTTTCTCCTGCCATTGAATACACTATTCTCCCTCCGTCAAGAGGAGTAACAGGTATCAGGTTGAAAAATGCCAAAGCCAGATTTATCAGATACATATACAAAAATACTGTCACAACAATGTCATTTTCATAAAAAAAAGGCATTCCGTATCTTAAAACCGTCAAGGAAGCCGCAGCAATTATAAGATTAACTATAATTCCCGCTATTGCCACACAGAAAAGTCCAAGTCTTTCAGGTTTCAATTTATAAAAATTTACAGGAACAGGCTTTGCCCAGCCTATTACAAAAGGAAATCCGCTTAATATAAGCAGAAAAGGCAGAAGCATACCTGTCGGATCCAAGTGTTTCAACGGATTTAATGTAATCCTACCAGCTTTTTTCGCAGTATCGTCACCGAATTTATACGCTGCATATCCATGAGCCACTTCATGTAATGTCATTGAAATTACAAATACACACAGTGAAATTACTATATCCCATGAAAAACGGAATCCTGAAATTCCCCTGAACAGAAAAACCGACAATAATATAATAATTACAAGTAATTTTAATTGTGTATTTTCAGGGTTCATTATTTTAAATTTTTCATAATATCTTTTTATAAGTTTCATTTTCCAACCTCTTTAATTATATTTATATTTTATTATATCATAATTTGCGTTTTTCTGCTTGACTGTTTTTAATTAATTGTGTTAAATTAAGAATATCAAAATAAGGAGGGTAAAGCTGAATAACTTTATTTCAGTTAAATATTATGAGTATAAATTGGAATTTTCCCGAGAGTAATTACTCTCAAAGGTTTGGAATAAGTGAAGCGGGAATTGAAACTTTCAGAGGTTCCTTATTCGGTTCACTTGCAAAAGAAATATGTCAGAATTCCCTTGATGCACGGTTAAATTTTTCAGAACCTGTCATTATTGAATTTTCAAAATTTAATATTAAACCTCAGGATATCCCGGGTTATTCAATATTAAATGATGCTTTAAACAAATGCTTAAATTCAAATTCAGACAAAAAAGCAAAAAAGTTTTTTGAAAATGCCTGTAAAAAAATGGAAAATCAGAAAATAGGAGTATTAAGAGCAAGTGATTTCAATACTACAGGCTTAAAAGGGGCAAAGGAATCAAGTATGTCCATTAATCCTTGGCAAAGCCTTATAAAATCTTCGGGTATTTCAGACAAGACTTCCACTTCAGGAGGAAGTTACGGTATAGGAAAGTCCGCTCCATTTGCCTGTTCGGAAATAAGAACTATATTTTACACTACTTTTGATACTGAAGGTATTTTGGCAACTCAAGGCGTTTCAAGGCTTATATCTTTCCCGATAAATGACGATAAACTTACTCAGGGAATAGGATATTACGGAAAAACCGAAAAAAACACCCCTATTTTTAAAGAACTTAATCTGGACAGTTCCTTCAAAAGAAACGGAAAGACAGGAACAGACCTCTACATAATAGGATTTCTAGAAAAGGATAGATGGAAAGATGAACTTATTTCAGCCGTACTGGAAAATTTCCTGATAGCAATTTACAATAAAAACCTCATTGTAAAAGTAAATGATACTATTATTTCAAAAGAAACACTGAAAGAAACAATAGAAAATCTTAAAATAGGTGAAAAAAAGAAAAACCTTACTATAAATGATTATTATAAAGTGCTGACAGCCACATCGGAAGTCAACGGCGGAGGAAACGGTTTTCTTTTAGGGGATACTTTTAAAAATCTTGATGATTTTGAGTTAAAAATTCTCTACGAAGATCTTAACCGAAAAGTTTTAATTTCAAGAAGTAACGGAATGAAAATTTTTGATTTGGACAGATTTCCTTCTTCATTACAATTTTCGGCAATTTTTACATTAACAGGAGAAAAACTTAACAGTTACTTCAGGGAAATGGAAAGTCCTCAACATGATAGTTGGGAACCTGACAGACATTCGGATGAAAACGCAAAAGTTATGTTAAAGGAATTAAAACAGCTAATAAGAAGCAAAATCGTCGAGTTGGGGAAAAATGCAATAGCAGATCAGATGGATGCCGACGGTATAGGAGACTTTCTGCCTGATGATCTTGTATTCCTTGAAAAGAAAAAGGAAGATGAAAAAATTGATAAAGTAAGTGATAAAACCAAAAAAATTGAATTACAGCCTGTGGATACACCTCCTAAAAAAAGAAATGACAAAATTCCCCCTAAAAGCCGTGAAGAATTCAACGATGCTTCGGCAACTGGAAATTTCCCCGACGGAACACTTGAATCAGGAGACATACCTTTCGGCATTAATAAAACTGAAGAAAGTAATCTTGAAAAAGAATTTTCCATAATTAAAGATGAAAACGGATTTTTAAAAGTCAAAAAAATTTCTCTTGTTTCAGACGCAAATATACGTCTGATTTTGGTAAATAAAAAACTTAGAAAATACAAACTTGTTATTCTCCCGAAAAAAAATATTCCTGATGCCTGTGTCAGAATCAGCCTTTCAGGAGAACAGAGCAACTTAAAGGCAAAAATAAGAAATGCCTATGAAAATGATAATGTATTAAATCCTTTAAGGATAAATCAGGACAAAATTTATATGAATAATCTTGAAGAAAATCAAAAATTTTCATTATCATTTATCCTAAATTATTCCGATGACTGTTCGATGGAGGTGGAACTGTATGAATATAGAGTATAAATTATATCCTTATCCTGTGCTGAATTATTTTTCCGATGATTATGTAAATTCCGTGTTTACTTCAAATTTACAAGTAAATAAGCAGGGGAACAACATTATTCTGGAACTTACGGGAAATACTGACGACGAAGGATTACTGGAATTGATCAGTAAAGGACTGGCAGACTATGTTTTTCATATTGAATGTTCTTCCACGTCATATAGAAACATTGTGAAATCTCCGTCAGGAAAAGAAACAGTGACTATTCCTGAATCCAAACTGGATAATAAAGTAAATATATGTTTCTTTATTGTCGCCAAAAAGGATCTGGAAAATTATTCCAATAAAAATTTCAATCAGGATTATGAAGGAATTTCTTTCAATATAGATAAAGCCAACATTTTAGCCATCGCACGACAGTTCAATATAGATATTGAAAAAGAAAAAGATAATCTTGCACAGGTTCCGTCAATATTCCTCATAATAAAAAAAGAATCCGATAAAAAAGACGGTATTGAAATAGACATGCTTCAGGATAAGCTGCAAATTTTCCTCAGTAAAAAGGACTATGAACGGTATGCACTCCTTTCAAAAGGCAGCTATCAGCCTCTGCTTCATTCTTCAATTATTTTTCCGGCATTAATTTATGTTTTTGAAAATCTGAAAAAATCAGATCTGGAAACTTTTGAAGATTTCAACTGGTTTAAAACTGTCAAAAAAGTTCTGTATAACATAGATATTGATTTAAATCAGGAATCTTTGGAAAGAGAGCATTCATACGACTTGGCTCAAAAAATCATAAACTATCCTGTAAGCATAAGTCTTGAAGCTATGCTTACATCATTTG
>JAUNKI010000083.1 GCA_030532815.1 Leptotrichiaceae bacterium | reverse complement strand
TCCAGTCTGTCAGTATTATAGTTTATAAGCTTTGCATTTGTACATGACATCATCAGTGTTCCCAGTCCTAATCCGATTAATACTTTTTTCATATTTTTATCACCTTGAATACAACCTATTTTTGACAGATTATATTTTCCTTTCTTTTTTATTTATTTTTTCTGTTTACAGAAACTAAAAATTGAAAAATTTTCCGAATTCCAATTTTTATATATTTTTAGTATTTTTTAAAGCAGAAAATCAGTAATTTACATTTTGAAAACACATAATTTACAGCTTAAAAATTATTTTTTATTTTATAATAATTTCATATTTCCTTCACTTTTCCTCCTTAAAACTGTATGTTTTTTATTATTTTAAAACACTTTATTCCTGAATGACAGCCTATTATTTTTTTATGATTTAAGCATTTTATTTATAATAAAATAATTTTTGTTCTTTTATTATAATTAGTTTTTGATTATTTTTCTCCTTTATTTTTTAAAAAATAACCCAAAATAGAAATATTGTTTTTTAAATTTTGGATTTTTATAAAAAAACTCTTTATATAAAAAATTACATTTTCCATATAAAGAGAGTTTTTTATTTTTAATTAATTTTTCTATATTTATTCGGTAATACTCCAAAGTAATTTTTAAATGATTTTGAAAATTTACTCGGATTTTCATACCCTGTTTCATTTGCAATTTCCGATATATTTTTATCAGTATTTAATAACAGAAATTTTGCGTACTCCATTTTTTTCTTTCTCAGATACTTGGATATTTCCATTTTTTCGATTTTTAAAAATGCCATTTTCAATTGATATCTACTGATATCCAAAACTTCACATAATTCTTTTACTGAGGGCAGTTCCGATATTTTATAATTTTCCAGAACCGCTTTTGTCCTATCAACAATAATTTTATTTGTTTTTTCAGGATTTTTATACTGTAAAATAAAAATTGCAGTAATCAGTTGAAAAACTTTTGATTTTAAAAGTAAATAATCACTCATATTTTTTACAGATAGATTTTTTATTTCTTCTGACAATATGTCAGTTTCTTCACTTGTTTTTCCGAAACGGAATTCATCAATTTTAAATATGTCATTTATATCTTCTTTCCATTTTACGGATTTTGTATTCATTTCAGTAAAATTTGAAGCAACTTTATCTACATAAATATCAACAGACAGATATTCAAAATCCTGACTTTCCATTCTGTATTTTTTTACATTGCTGTTTATTCTGTGGACAATGACATCACCTTTTTTAGCATGATATTTTTTCTCATGTTCATCATATTCGGAACAAAAAGTACATTCTCCGTTTAAACAGTACATAATTTCAATATAATTAACCAGATTTTTCGTAGTTTCAAACGTCTCTTTTATTTTTCCTTTAAAACTTATAACGGATAATTCATATTTATCTTCAAAATGATATCTTTCAAAAATTCCTTTTAATTTTTTTGATTTTTTATCTGCAATATAATATTTTTCACTGAATTCCTTTTCAACTCTTTTTGTTTCAAAAATTTTTCCTAATATTTTCTCATAAAGCTCATCTTTTCTCTTTTTCATTATAATGTTCTATTTTAAATTAACATATATATTAAGTTATATGATAATTAATTACCTTTCCTTAGATTTTATACTTTATGATAAGTTTATATAATGCATTTTTCTATATTTATTCGGCAACATTCCAAAATAATTTTTAAAGGTTTCAGAAAATTTACTCGGATTATCATATCCTACTTCATTTGAAATTTCCAGTATGCTTTTAGTTGTAGTTAATAACATTAATTTTGCATGTTCCATTTTTTTCTTTCTTAAATATTTTATTATTCCTACTCCTTCGGTATTTTTAAAAGCCGTCTGTAATTGATATCTGCTTATCTTCATGATTTTACATATTTTTTTTATGTTAGGTAACTCCGACATCTGATATTTTTCCAAAAGTTTTTTGGCATTTTCTGAAATAATTTCTTCAGTTTCAATGGAATTAAATTGAAAATTTAAAATCATAATAATGAACTGGAAGATTTTTGATTTAAAACTCAAGTATTCGTTTACATTACTAATTGAAAAATTTTCTATCTCTTTTGATATGTTTTCTATTTCTTCATTTGCTTTTATAACATAAACTTCATCCTGTTTCATCATATTCAGTATTTTTTCTTTCCACTCATCACCTTTTTCCTTGTTTTTCTTTTTTGAAAAATTGGAAATTATTTCATCCAGATAAACATCAATTGATATCATATAAAGATTTTCCGTTTCGACTTCATATTTTTTTATTTCACTTGTTGCTCTATGAATGACAATATCCCCCTTTTTAAAACTGTACGTTTTTTTCTTTTCACCGAAATTTGATGTAAATGTATATTTTCCGTTTAAACAGTACATAATTTCAACAAAATTTATTGAAACAGGAGGATTATTAAGAGTTTCCTTCATTTCTCCGTCGAGTTTGAAAATTGAAACTTCATACTCATTATCTAAACAGTACCTCTCAAGTACTCCTGTCATATTCTCAGATTTGATTCCTTTAATATAATATTTTTGCCCGAATCCTTTTTCTATTTTCTCTATTTTAAATAATTTATTTACCTGTTCTTTATAAAACTCATCTGTTTTTTTATAGTTTTTGCTGTACATTTCAGTAATCTTTACTAATTCCTCCTTTCTTTCCGTAAATGCTGCATTTTTTATCATAAAGATTTATTAGTTTTGATTATTTATTCATTGTTATTATACTAAATTTTTTTATTTTTTCTCCTCTGATAATCAAAAAATAATCCTTATTTTAAAAAATCCTAAAAATTAAAACTGTTTTTTCAAATATTTTTTCTAAATTTATTTGGAAGAATTCCAAAATATTTTTTAAATGCTTCGGAAAATTTGCTCGGATTTTCATAACCGATTTCATTTGCAATATCAAGTATAGTTCTGTCTGTTGAACTTAAAAGAAATTTCCCGTATTCCATTTTTTTCTTTTGCAGATAATCCGAAATATTAATACCTTCTATTTTCTTAAATGATGTATGCAGCTGATATCTGCTTATATTCATAATTTTACATAAATCCTTTATCATAGGCATATCCGATATTAAAGATTTTTTTATAATTTCCTTTGTTTTATTAACAATTTCAAGACTGCTTACGGGCATTATTTCCACTAAATTTGTCTGCATATCCAATATTGTAGGTAAAAGTTGAAAAATTCTCGCTTTTAAATTCAGATATTTATTTATGCTTCTGATTGTTGAAATATTCTGAATTTCTCTCAGTAAAACTTCTATTTCCATATTCAGCTTACCGTAATAAAAATTTCCCGGTTCAAATATGTTCAGATTTTTTTCTTTCCATTGTTTTACTTTTTCCTTAGTTGTAATTTCAAGAAGATTTGAAACTAATTTATCAAGATAAAATTCTATAGTTAAATACTCAAAATTATTTCCTAAAATTCTGTATTCCTGAATTTCACCGCTTGCTCTCTGGATAAGAAGTTCACCTTTTTTCAAATAAAAATCTCTTTGTATGCCCTCATGAGATAAAGCTAAAAATGTAGCTTCTCCTCCGAAACAATATAACAGCCTTATATTTTTCTGAGAATTATTCGGATTAATAAGAGACTGTTTTAATTTCCCCATTGTTTTTAATATTATTATTTCGTATTCTTCATCTATACAGTACCTTTCCAGAGTACCGTTCAATATTTCTTTTTTCAGCTCCTTTGTTTTTTGTCCGTTAATAAGATACTTTTCACCAAATGATTTTTCAACTTTCTGAACATCAAAAATTTCGTTAATATGATGAGCAAAAAATTCATCCATTACTCTTTCCTTTTTTGTTTTCTCATTCTCTTTTTTCATTCCTTATTCTTTATCCTTTATACAAAATTCTAACTGCTGTTTGAAATTATACTCCATTTTCTCAGCTTTTTCTACTCTTAAAACATAAAATGCTCCAAATTAAAAGTATGTGTTACTTAAAAAAGTTTTTTTATTATTTTTGTTTATTGAAATAAAAATACAGTATTATTTGTGTTAATATAAAAGACAACAAAATATGAGGGTAGATATAAATACCCTCATATCAAAAATATCAAATATTAATACTGATGCCCGCATCCGCATTTTTCTTTCTTCATATCCAATACCATACGTCCCTGAATTTTCCCCTCTTCCATTTCCTTGAATACTTCAGGTGCTTCTTCCATTGCTCTTTTCTGAACTACAGGAACTACTTTTCCTTCAGCTCCGAACTGGAATGCTTCCTCCAAGTCTTTTCTCGTTCCTACTAATGAGCCGATAACTTCTATTCCGTCAAGAACTGTTTTTACAATAGGTAAATCCATTGTTTCTGACGGCAATCCTACTGCAACAACCTTTCCTGCTGCACGTACCGAATCGACAGCCTGATTGAATGCAACTTTGGATACTGCAGTTACTACAGCCGCATGTACTCCTCCATTTGTTATTTTCTTGATTTCTGCAGCCGGATCCGCTACGTTTTTACCGTTAATAATATAATCGGCTCCTACTTCCTTAGCCAGTTTCAATTTGTCATCATTAATATCTATACCTATAACATGAGCATTGAATACATGTTTTGCATATTGGATAGCAAGATTTCCCAAACCTCCGCATCCGTAAACGGCAATCCACTGTCCGGGTTTTACATCGGATACTTTGATAGCCTTATAACATGTCACTCCCGCACAAGTTATGCTGCTTGCCTGTGCAGGATCCAGTCCTTCAGGTACTTTTACCGCATAATCGGCTGTTACAAGACAATATTCCGCCATTCCTCCGTCAACAGAATATCCTGCATTTTTTACAGTTCTGCAAAGAGTTTCTCTACCTGTTGTACAGTATTCGCACACTCCGCAACCTTCAAAAAACCATGCTATACTTACTCTGTCTCCGATTTTCAATGTTGTTACATCCGGAGCAACTTCTTTTACTATTCCTATTCCTTCGTGCCCTAAAATTCTTCCGGGAACTTTCCCGAAATCTCCGTTTGCCACATGTAAATCCGTATGACATACTCCGCAATATTCCACTTCAACTAATGCTTCACCCGATCCTACTTTCGGTATTTCTCTTTCAACTATCTGAACTTCCCCTGTACCTTTTTCATTTACAACTACCGCTTTCATATCTACTCCTCCTCAATAATATAATTTGATTAAATAATATATGTTAAATTATTATTTATTCCTTTTTAATTACTCTCTTAATGTAGAGTAATTGTGTGGATAGAGATTATATTTAACTTTTAAAAATCAGTATTTGAATACATATTCATATATTATGATTTTACTCCATTTTTCAAAAAAGGTCAAGTTATTTTTTTCATTTTTATATAAAACCGTTTCTTTGATTCTTAATTTCCCTCCAACATTCAAATTTTACTGCGTGAAAAATGCAATGAGTGAGCGTCGTAAAAACATCCTTTTTTGTTTTTACAGCGAACGGGCATTTTTGAGCTTCAGTAAAATTTGTGTTGAATAATTTTTTTGCGAAGCTTTTTTTTCAAAAAAAGCGTAAAAACCGTTTTTTGGTCCAACCTTTTTTACAAAAAAGGTTGGGATAATGCATACTTATATATGGCTTTTGCAACTCCGTCATTTTCATTGCTTTCAGTTATATATTTTGCCGCTTTTTTTACATCTTCGGTTCCATTTTCCATTGCTACGCTTATTTCTGCATATCTGAGCATTTCTATATCATTATTTCCGTCACCGATTGCCATAACTTCTTCTCTTTTTATACCTAATTTCTCTGACAGTCTTTTTACTGCTGACCCTTTTTCCACTCCGAAAGGCATGGCTTCCAGTATATAAGTTTGACTTCTTACAATGCTGTAAAGCTTTTTCAGATTTTCCTGATTATCCTTCTGAAATTTATCCACATTTTCAGGTGAACCTACATACATTGACTGAAACATCATATATTTATCACAAAGTACCTCCTTCAAAGTGATTTCCGTTATGGGAACATAAACAAGTTTTCCGTCATATTCAGTATATTCATTGGGTTTCCCTATACAGAAGTAATGTTTGTCATCAAACAAAGTAAAATTTACATCATATCCTTCAGTTAAACTGTATAAATATTCTATATCCTTTTTTGCCAGTTTATTATAATCAGTTAATGATAAATCTTCTGTTTTATGTATTGAACACCCGTTATTGACAATTATATATCCATTAGTTTTTTCCAATTCAAGCTCTTTATAAAAGGGTATTACCCCGAATAACGGTCTCCCTGTACACAGCACTGTCATTATTCCTTTTTTTTCAGCTTCTTTTAATGCTTCTTTCTGCTTAAAGCTGATTTCCTTTTTTTGATTCAGTAATGTTCCGTCCATATCAATTGCTATAAGTTTAATCATTTTATATTCCTTTCTGTTAATCTGAATTTTTTTATTAATCCGAGTCTGATTCGGACTGTTTTCAGTATATCATTAATATTAATCTATTTCTACTGTCAAAATACTTTCTGTTATCTGAAAGTAGCTGAAATATCCTTATATATAAAATTAGTTGAAATTATGATTTTCTTTAAACTTTAATATTTTTTCTCAACAATTCAGTTAATTTTAAAACAGTTATCTGTAATTGAAAAATATCACCCTATAAAATAAGATAAAGTGATATTTTCAATTTTTTATATATTTTTGTAATTATATTTTTATATTTTAAACATAGTCTTTTTTAATTATAATCTGTTTATATCTTCAATACTTTCAATATTAATTACTTCAATTTCTTTATTGATTTTCTTTATAAGTCCTGCCAAAACTTTTCCCGGACCTACTTCATATATTTTATCGACTCCTTTTTCAGATAATACCGTTATCGTATCTACCCATTTTACAGGACCAAATGTCTGTCTGTACAGTTCTTCTTTCAGTTCATCGGAAGTGTTAAGTATTTTTGCCGTTGTATTGGCAATAACGGGAACTTCAGCATTATTCCAAGAATAATTTTCAAATTCAACTTTAAGCTCTTCAGCAACAGGTTTCATAAGTGAAGAATGAAATGGTCCCGATACTGCCAGAGGGATTACTCTTTTAGCACCTTTTTCTTTAAAAATATCCGCACTGTTTTCTATTGCTTCTTTTTCTCCCGCTACTACTGTCTGCTTAGGTTCATTATAATTTACCGGTTCTATTACACCTTTTATCTCATCACACGCTTTTTCAATTTCATCTGCAGAAAGACCCAATACTGCCGCCATTGTTCCTTCCACATGGGCATTGCTCATAATTTCCCCTCTTGCAGAAATCAGTTTCAAAGTTTCTTTTTCATTTAAAACACCCGCTGCGTATAGAGAACTGTATTCTCCCAAACTGTGCCCTGCAACATAATCAGGATTTATTCCTTTGTTTTTCAAAAGCCCCGTGAATATTACCGAAAGAAGTGCTATTGCAGGTTGGGCATATTTAGTGTCTTTCAGCTCTTCTTCCGTTCCTTCAAACAGAACTTTTTTTATGTCTTTATTCTCTATATTCTCAAATATTCCGTCAATTATTTTTTTTGTTTCATTATCTGATTCATTGTATAACTTTTTACCCATTTCCGGGTATTGAGTACCCTGACCGGGAAATATAAATGCTATTTTTGACATTACTCCTCCTTATTTTATTTCTTCAGCATCAACTATTTCTTCTTTATTTTCATGTTTTTCATATTTTTTTTCAGTTGTCTCTGAAGATTTAGGCACTTTCATTTCTTTTTTAGGCTTTTCCGCATTTGTTTCCTTAAATCCTAAAGTAACAAGAACTATTCCTCCTATAAGTGTCAATACCGGCAATCCTTTTGTAAAATATTCACCGAGAAATTGCTGAAGATATAAGTAGAAACCTGTAGCTAATACAAACCATCCGAATTTGCTTTTCTTAAGAATGAAAAACACTCCTATCAATATTAATATCATCTGATAGTTAAAAATATACTTCATTATACTTTCAGATAAAAAATCGGGAAATAATGTCTGAATACCGTAAAATATGCTTAAAAGAATTATAACTATTCCCCATAATAATTTCTTGTTCATTTTTTTCACCCTCTCATATATTTTATTTTAATTACTATATTTATTTTGACCATTCCAATAATATTGAACCGTAAGTTAATCCTCCGCCAAATCAGACAGCTACTAATCTATCCCCTTTTTTCAATTTTCCTTCTTTATTAGCTTCATCAATAGCAACAGGTATTGTAGCT
>JAUNKI010000082.1 GCA_030532815.1 Leptotrichiaceae bacterium | reverse complement strand
TCTCCTCCACCTATAAGTTCGCTTTCCAAATAAAAAACTATATGCTGTCCTTCATAATTTTCGGCATTTTTCTTTTCAAATCTGAAATACAGTCTTTCATTTCCGTTTTCGGTTTCAGATATAAGTTTTCCTTTTAATCCTTTTGAGGAAAATCTCGGTCTGGCAATGAGAACCTTATTTAATAATTCTTCTATTTTATAATGAAACTTGTAATTTATTATTTCTATTCTGTCTGTAAGAAGTTCGTCAAAATCTCCTATTACGATTTCATTTGTGTCCGGACGTATTTCCAGTACGAAAAAAGGTCTTCCGAGATTTAATCCCAGTCCACGTCTCTGACCTACGGTATAAAGCTGGTAACCGTTATGTCTGCCTATTATTTCCCCTTTCCTGTTTATAAAATTTCCTTTTTTTACCGAATCTCCAAGCACATTTTTCAAAAAAGGGATATATCCGTCAGGAGCAAAACAGATTCCCTGACTGTCAGGTTTTGCATGAGTATGTATGCCGTTTTCTTTGGCTATCCGCCTTACTTCGGATTTTTCATATCCCGATAAGGGAAATAAAAATCTTTCCACGACGGATTTATCCAATCGATACAACATATATGACTGGTCTTTGGGGTTATTTTCACTCCACAAAAGCAGACCGTTTAAACTTTTTTTTGAATAATGCCCCGTTGCGATATATTTTATACCCATTTTATCGGCAAATTCGACTATTTTACTTATTTTCACCTTTTCATCACATATTACACAAGGTGACGGAGTTTTTCCCGAATGATACATATTTACAAAATAATCCATAACTTTTTTCTGAAATTCCTCCACTACATTTATTGTATAATGGGGAATTCCCAAAGTATAACATGTCATTTTGGCATCAGATATATCATCTAAGGAACAGCATGTCTTTCCGTGATTTTCCGACAGTTCATCAGGAAGGTGCTTTAATGTAACCCCTATTACATCATATCCCTGTTTTTTCAATAAAAGAGCGGCGACAGAACTATCTATGCCGCCGCTCATTCCAACCGCTACTCTTTTTAATTTGTCCATTTTTTCTCTTTTCATATTCATAATTTAATATATATTTCTGTTTTAAATTTCTAATAATTTTTCGTTACTTTAAAATTATCCTTATTTGACTTCCAGCTATTTCCCTTCTTTTCAACTTTTACTATAAATTTACTTATTAAATATTTATTTTCCTTTGAAATTTTTACATTTTCTTCTTCCATTAATTTAATAATTTCGTCTATCATTTCCCTTTGAATTTTTTTTGTCAGTTCTTCAATTGATAAATTTTTATTTTTTTCATAGTAATTGTCATTTTCTATTTTATTTAACAGCTTTTCTCCTATTTTATTCTGAAATTTATCCATATTACTTAACATATCGGGAGTTTTTACAATTATAGTTACATAAGCTTTACGAGGTGATACGTAATTAATTTCTGAAACTTCAACTTTAGTATATTTAAAAACTGTTTCAAAGACTTTTGTTACCATTTCTTTCTGTATACCTTCCAGACTTTCAACAGAAGACAGCATATCAAAATTCATACTTTGAGCTATTTTATTTCCTGTAAATTCTTTTTTTATTTCTTCCAAAATCTTCTGATTTTCATTTTTCAATTCTTCTTTTGAAATGGTAAACATAGGCTCTACAACCACACTTATATTTTTTTCATTTGAAAATAGCAAAGCACACATTAACAAGCAAAGTAATGTTATAATTTTTTTCATAATAATCCCTCTCCTATATTAGATTTTTATTAATTTTTTTACTTTTTACCGCCTTTATTATAATAAACAGAGGAATATTCAGTTCATCCGGTTTTCCTGTTATATTCCTATCTTCATCAATATCGGTAAGAATAAATCCCTCTTTCAGTTGTTCTGCTCCTGAAATCAGTCCTAAAAATCTTTTATTTTCCGATTTTCCGAACCGTTTATAAAACACGGATTTTTTAAAAATAATAATATGTATCGCTTTCCACTTTCAGTATTTATAAGTTCGTCGACCTACAAACTTTTATTATTCCTTGTTTTCTTCAACTTAAATGATCAATCATTCCGACATTGATATTTTGATAATTTTTAATAATTAAAATTACTCACTTTTAAATTTATTTTACTACTATATTTACCAGTTTATTTTGTACAACTATAACTTTTACTATTTCTTTACCTTCGGTAAATTTTTTCGTCTTTTCGGAAGCAAAAGCCAGTTTTTCGCATTCTTCTTTAGGTAAACCTATTTTTACAGGTACCATATCTCTGACTTTTCCGTTTATCTGAATAACAAGATTTATTTTATTTTCCTTTGTCAGTTCCTCATCAAATAAAGGCCATTCCTCGTCAAAGGTAAAAGATTCCTTTCCTGTCATCTCCCAAAGCTCATCAGCTACATGAGGTGCAAAAGGAGAAATCAGCAAAATCACTTTTTCCAGTACTTCTTTCCATATTTTCGCCGATTCGGAAGAAACATTGTTTTTGTCTATTACTTCCTGCTTATATGTAGTCATATCGTTCAAAAGTTCCATGACAGCAGCTATTGCGGTATTAAAGTGAAAGTCGTCTTCTATGCTTTCAGTAACTTTTTTCACTGTCTGATGCAGCTTTTTCTGTATTTCTTCATCTTTTTCATTTCTTTTGTCCATATCAATATTATAATTATTTTCTTTAACAGCATTTTTATCTGCAAAATGTGCAGTATCGGAAATTAACAGATACAGTCTGTTTATAAATCTGTACGCTCCTGCAAGTCCGTTCATATTCCACTCAAGTTCCTTTTCAGGCGGTGCTGCAAACAGAGTAAATACTCTTGCCGGATCCGCACCATACTGCTTTACTATTTCTTCAGGATCCATTCCGTTATTTTTGGATTTACTCATTTTTTCGATTTTTACTGTCAGTTCTTCTCCCGTTTCTTTTGAAAATGCTTTTCCGTCTTTTATTTCAACATTTTCGGCAAAATAATATTTTCTTTCATTTTGAGAATAATAAGACGGGCCGAGAACCATTCCCTGAGTTAAAAGTCTTTTAAACGGTTCATTTGTTTTCACCATCCCCATATCTCTTAGAACCTTATGGAAAAATCTTGCATACAGAAGATGCATTACTGCATGTTCTATTCCTCCGATATACTGGTTTACAGGAGTCCAGTTATCCGCATATTCCTTTTCAAAAGGTTTTTCAATATTATGGGCATCCAGATATCTGAGATAATACCATGAAGAGTCGACAAAAGTATCCATTGTATCTGTCTCTCTTCTTCCTTTCCTTCCGTCAGGCAATATTACGTTTTTAAAATCTTCGGAAGTCTCAAGAGGATTTCCTTTTCCGTTAAATTCAATATCGGCAGGCAATTTAACAGGGAGATTTTCCGTTTTTTCCAAATGGATATTTCCGTCTTCATCGTAAATTACGGGAATCGGTGTTCCCCAATATCTCTGTCTGCTTATTAACCAGTCATGAAGCCTGTAATTTACAGTTTTCTTTCCTTTTCCTTCTTTTTCAAGTTTTTCCGTTATTTTTATTTTTGCTTCGTTATTATCCAATCCGTTAAATTCTCCTGAATTAACTAAAATTCCATCGAAATTATAGGAATTTTCCATTTTTTCAACACTGAATTCTTCAGCATTTCCGTTTTTATCCGTAAGATTAATTACAATTTTTTTAGGTAATCCGTATTTTTCTGCAAACATGAAATCTCTTCCGTCATGGGCAGGAACTGCCATAACTGCCCCTGTTCCGTAATCAGCCAGAACATAATTCCCTATCCATAAAGGAATTTTCTCATTATTAACAGGATTTATAACATAAAGCCCTGTAAATACACCTTCTTTTTCCCTATCATCAGCTGTACGATTTATTTTGTCCTCATTTATCATATTTTCCACCTGATTTTTCAAAGAAGGATTTTCTTTCAGTACAATTTCCTCCACAACAGGGTGTTCAGGTGCTATTACTGTATATGTCACTCCGAACAGGGTATCAGCCCTTGTAGTAAATACAGGTATTATGATATTCCCTTCATTATCAATATTTAAATTGCTCTCTTCATTTTTATCTTTGCTGTTTAATTTATAGTCAAGTACGAAGTCTATTTCACTTCCTGTCGACTTCCCTATCCAGTTTTTCTGCATTGCCAATACCTGCTCCGGCCAATGTCCCTTTAATTCTTCATGTCCCTGTAACAGCTCTTCGGCATAATCGGTAATTTTCAGATACCACTGAGACAGCTCTTTTTGAATTACATCTGTTTTTGAATGTCTCCAGCATTTTCCGTTTTCCACCTGCTCATTTGCCAACACCGTATTACATTCAGGGCACCAGTTCACATAGGATTTTTTCTTATACACCAGTCCTTTTTTATACATTTCTATAAAAAACAGCTGATTCCATTTATAATATTCCGGAGTATAAGTACTTATTTCTCTATCCCAGTCATATGAAAGCCCCATTAATTTCAACTGCCTTCTCATATTGTCAATATTACTTTTTGTCCACTGTCCCGGATGAGCACCGTTATCTATAGCCGCATTTTCAGCCGGAAGTCCGAAACTGTCCCAACCGAAAGGATGCAGTACATTAAAGCCCTTCATTTTTTTATACCTTGCAACGGCATCTCCTATGGAATAATTTCTCAAGTGTCCTACATGTAGTTTACCTGAAGGATAGGCAAACATTTCCAGAACATAGTAATTTTCTTTTCCGTCAGCTTTATTTTCACTTTTAAAAACATTTCCTTCCTGCCATTTTTTCTGCCACTTTTTTTCAATCTGTTCAGGTTTGTATTCCTTTATCATTTTTCCTCCATATCCGTATAACTTTAAGTTTTTCTGTTATTATCTCTATCTCTTATTTTTCCGGGAAACATTTTGTCATTTCAGCCAGAACTATACCTCCGGCAACTGACACATTAAGAGAGTTTATATGCCCCCTCAAATGTATTTTCAATATTTTATCACAATGTTCCCTCACTTTTTTTCTCATACCATTTCCTTCACTTCCCAAAACAAGGCATATCTTATCAGGATAATTTTCTTCATAATAAAATATTTCTCCGTCAGCTTCCGCTCCGTAAACAGTATATCCGTATTTTTTGAATTTATCAATTGTATCCGAAATATTTGTCACTTTTACAATATCTACATGTTCTATTGCTCCCGTAGATGACTTTACTACTGTTTCAGTTACTTTCACACTGTTTCTGTCCTGAATTACAATGCCGTCGATACCGAAACATTCGGCACTTCTTATTATTGCTCCGAAATTTCTCGGGTCCTGTACCTGATCCAGAATTACTACTGCCGATTTATCTTTTGAAAGTATTTTTTCAAAAAACTCAGGTAATTCCAGATAATAATCAAATTCTGAAATTAATGCCGTAACTCCCTGAGAATTTTCTATTCTTCTATCAGTATAAAATATTTTTATATTTTTTCTACTTGCCAGATTAAGTATTTCCTTTATTGTATCTTTTTTTACACCTTTGTATACTTCTATTTTTTCCACATTTTTATCTGACTTGAGAATTTCCGTAACGGGATTTATTCCTATAACTTTTTCCATATTTTAATAATATATCAATAAAATTTATATTGAGTATAGTACTCTCCTTTCTTTAATCTAAAATTTTTCAAATACGGTTTTATTTAATAAATACCGTGTTTCTTAAAAATTATATTATATTTTTAATGCTTTTTTATGTTACTTTCTTTATTTTTCCGCTATTTTTTCTATTCATATACTACAGCTTTCTCAAGTTTTTAAAATTTCAGTAAAAATAAAGTTATAATTCTTTCTTAAATATTTGTATTTATTATAATCCATTTATCACTTTTTTTCTACTTTATTTTTAAAAAATAATTTTCTCATTTCATTTTCAATTATAATTATGTACAATACAAATAATAAATTTTTTAGGAGGATATGTTACGAAAAAATATGTCCGTTTGTTATTACTTATATATATATTTTTACAATATTCAATGTAAATAAAAAAAGGGTTAAATTTTAAAATCACAAAAAAATTAATTTTTTTATGAAAAATCGACAACTTGAAAAATCACTACGAAAAAAACTGATAGATAATACTGCTCTCGGGTATGCTGATATTTTTTCTATTCAGATATAGCTGATTTGGTTGACTATGTTCATACAAAAGCGAGTTTTCTATCTAATGAAAATAATCTTTTTTGTTCTATTTTTGCAAACCTACAATTTTAGAAGAATATTATTTCCTGAAAGTTGCTCTCTTTCTCTTCTCCTTTTTTTATTCTAACATACAATTTGATACACATTTGTACTGCTATTGGTATCCTTCGTTATTTCATTGGCTTTGCTTAGGAGTCCATGAGGGCTCATTGCCGCCCTCATACTCTCGCTACCCCGCGGTTCGACTTCGACAATGCGGGGGATTTTTATTTCTTAAAACTTAATTTTTACACTTATACTTAAGCCTGTATTTAAATATATCTCGTTATCTTTTTTCAAAAAGGCATTCCAAACTGTTCCTTTATTCAAATAAACTTCTATTACTTCATATTCTGAAATATCACTTACTTCTTCTATAATCCCTTCTCGTATATTAAACAATTTAATAAATGCCTCCTCTATATTTTCATTCAATTTTTCATCAGATACATAATAAATATTTCTTGACAAAAGTTTTTTATATTCTTCCATATTTGAACAGTAATCTTTAAACTCACTTGTTAATATCCAACTTAAAACTATATCTTCTATAGTTATATTTCTGATTTTAGGTATTTCTTCTTCCAATTCAATTTTTTTTATTTCTTTAAAAGTAAATTCCACAGGTTTGTAAATGTAATTATATTTATACATTAAATTATAATCAGGTACAGTTATTATTTTTTCTTTATATTTTTTCAAATAAACATTATGATTTGCACCTTCTTCTCCATAATTTAATTTTAACCCTAACGTATTATTTTTATTAGATAATATAAAGTAATCTCCATTATGAATTATGATATCATTGACTATAATTTTTACATAACAATAAAAATCTTCTTTCCATTTTATTATATTTATATTCATATTTCATCACCTTTTTAAGTTATTTTATATTATTATATTCTGGTAAATTATGAACTTGTGAATATCTTTCCCAATCATCTAACGGAGCAAAATATTTATGAATAACCTTATTCCCATTTCTTACTGTTATGTGAAATATTCCCTCTTTTCCATTTATATAACCTTTCTTTAGATATTCTGCTCTTCCGTCACTTCTTATAAGTGCCGGTTTTTCTTTTATCATCTCCAAATCAAACATTGCAGGGGTTTTATGATAAGTATCTTTTGCCTTTTCTTCAATACTTTTTCCATATTCTAATTGTTTACTTTTAGAATTATAATAATCACTGTTTTCATTTCTCTTTTGCTCGGTTCTTTCTGTTTCCGCCTTATTCTTAGGCTTTCCATATTTAGGCATCTTATCAAGCTGATTTTTTGCCATTACAGCACCTGCAACTGCCGTTACTTCCTCTCCTACTATTGCCGACCCCTTTATATCTATTTTCAAAGGTCTTGTGTCATGCTGGGTTAATAACGCCGATGTATATATTTCACTCATTGTCAGTTTTATACCGTTCTTACTCGCTACTCCTGAAAATTTTGCCAAATCTTCATAATTCTTTAAACTCGTTATATATCTATTCCCGTCATATAACTCATATTTACCACCAAATTCTACTCCTGAATTCTTTAAATCCGATATGAATTTATTCTCTCTGAACTTAAATCCTTCTGAATTTTCAAATGCCTCAGGATTTTTTTCTCCTCCCTGAAATATATATGTCTGATATATCTGAGGGTAATTAAATCTTGCAAGAGCTTCTCCCAACCTTATCTGTTCTTTATTTGCTGTGGCTCTATCATCTTTATATTTCTGGCTTTCTTTAGCATATTCATATTCTCTTCTTCTATTTACTATCTTAACAGAATCTTTTAAACCTGATAACTTTAAGTATCCTTCATACTCTGACAATTTCTTTACATCATAAAATTCATATTCTTTTTTCTCTGAAGAATATCTACACACATTACTATTCTTATTACAGTAATCTTTCAATTTAGTAATTGCATTTTTTGCTTGAATTTTTTTATCGTCTATCGCTCTGAAATTACCTACAGTAGGTTTTATAGCAGGAGTACTCTTATTACAATTCAAAAGAATATTTCCGCCTCTGCTG
>JAUNKI010000081.1 GCA_030532815.1 Leptotrichiaceae bacterium | reverse complement strand
AATATGGAGGGAAAATATGAGATTAACTTTGAAATTTAAATATGAAGAGGATAAATTTATTAGAGTATGTGAACCTTTTAGTATGCCTTATAACAATACAATAAAAAAAATGGATTATAAAGAATATATGGATTATATATTGGAAAATAATATATTAGATGAAGTATATTTGGCAGATTATATCGATAGTTCAGATATAGACTTGACTAAATACATATTAGATAAATTAATTGATAAAACGTTAAATGATTATGATATAGGTTCTCAAAGCTGGGATGTAGAATTAGAAAATGATAAGGTTATTATATCCCAAATGTATAGTTCTGAAGACGATAAGAAAGCATATATAGACAGAAAAGAAGTAGTATATGCAATGTTAAAGTGGAAAAATTTTTTAGAAGGAAAATTTGATAATCTAGATTATGAAGAAATAATAGACACAGAAGATGTATATAAAAAATAAAATAAAATCCCTCGCATTGTCGAAGTCGACTGAAAGAAGCGTAGAGGGAGTATGAGGGCGGCAATGAGCCCTCATTTTCTTAAATAAAAACCAATGAAATAACGAAGGATAGCAATAGCAGTACAAATGTGTATGTAGAATCTCAGACAATAAATTATATAACAAATCCTTCAAGATTTAAGGAAGAAGCCATACTTTGTACGTTGAAATAAAATTAAAGAAAGTAATTTGTTTAAGGTGTGTCTGAAAATTCAAAATCTATAGTATTTTCAATCTCTTTTTTATTTTTAAATTAACAGAGTCATAATAAAACCTATATTCCGTTATTTACAATTTTTAAAATTTCCGTTAGAAATCCGTTGTTTTGACAGTTTTTAGACACACTCTAAGAGATGATATAAGTATGTATCCAAAAAAAAATTCTGAAAATAACTCGATTATTTTTGAACAATTGAATTATAATATTAAAATTGTTATAATATTTATAATTACAAATAATTACGAAAGTGAAAAGTGAAAGGAGAAATTATATAAATGGATAAGTTATTTCATCCTGAAATTGAAAACATTGTATTGGAGCAGATTTTCTATGCTTTAAGCGATTCTACCAGACTGACGATTTTCAAAAGGTTATACGGAGCGGAAAAAGAAGGTAAATGCGGTTGTTTTGAGGATTTAGGGAAAAAGAATAATCTTTCGCATCATTTTAAAGTTTTGAGAGAAAATGGAATTATAAAAGTAAGAATTGACGGGAGAAACAGATATATTTCAATAAGAAAAGATGAATTAAATTCAAAATTCCCTAATCTTCTTGATTTAATATACAGTAGCTGTAAAAAATAAAAATACAAATTGAAAAAAAGATTTATAAAAGGAAAAATTAATGAAAAGTAAAAGAGATAGTAATGAAAGTATCTATATAATAGATTATGATGAAACTGTAATTTTCAAAGAGCGAAAAACAAGATTTACTGTATCTTTTGATTTTAAGAAAAAGTCGAAAAATAATCAGAGTGAAAGTGAAAATCTTGCACATCTTCATGATTCGGGAAGATTGACGGAACTCCTTATAAAAGGCAGTGAGCTTTTAATAAAAAGAAATGAAAAGGAGAATAGGAAAACAAAATGGGACGTTATAGGAGTAAGAGCGGGAGATGAAGTCGTACTTATAAATTCCGTTTATCACAGATATATTGCTGAAACTATACTGAACAATGAAAAGTTATCTCCTTTCGGAAAATTGAAGAGTATAAAACCTGAAGTTAAATATAAAAACAGTAGAATTGATTTTTATCTGGAAACAAAAAAAGATAAAATATATTTGGAAATAAAAGGCTGTACTTTAATTGAAAAGGGAATTGCCACTTTTCCCGGAGCTCCCTCTATGCGTGCAGTAAAGCATTTAAATGAACTTATAGACTTGAAAGGGAAAGGGTTCAGAGCAGCAGTTCTGATTCTTGTATTCAGGAAATCAGAGTATTTCAGACCGAGACATGAAACAGACAGGGATTTTGCCGAAACTTTTTATAAAGCAATTGATAAAGGTGTGGAAGTTTATACTGTATTGCTAAGTTATGAAAATAAAAATATTTATTTTCAAAAAGAATTGAAAATTATGGGAAAAAGTTTTGACTGAAAACTTTAAAAAATAAAAAGATAAAAACTGTTCCAAAATTGGTGAAGATTGAACAAATAAAAAATCTGTGTTATAATACAGAATAAAAATACTATTTTTAAAAGGAGATCAAATGGATAAAAATTTACAACCACTTATATTAATGACCGGATTTATGATTGTACTTTTCGGAACTCAAATCTGGACTGCAAAAAAGAAAAATGCCAAGCAGAAAGCAATGTTAGATAATCTGAAAGTAGGAGACAAGATAGTTACTATCGGAGGAATAACAGGGACTATTGCAGCTGTTTTAACTGACACGGTTGAAATAAAAATTGACAAAACTGCAAAAATAACTGTGCTGAAAACTGCTGTTTCAAGAGTTACTGAATAATTGCGGTGTAAATGTGATAATAAATATATTATTTGCGGGAAATTTTAAAATCGTGTAATTACCTCTGACAAATAATAAAATAAAACACAGGAGGAAAAATGAAAAGGGTATTAATACTACTGCTGCTCTTTATGAGCACAATTGTATTTTCTGAAACCTTGGAAAAGGTAACTTATAGAAATGGGATTTATACCGCAACATTTAAGGAAAAGAGAAAAATAAATACGAGTGCGACTTTTAATCAGTCACAGTCAGTTTTGGCACTGGATTTTCAAAATGTGACGGTTAAAAATAATATACCGCAAACTTTAAGGGTAAATGATGAATATGTGGATGCAATAAGTATTACTGAAGTAGCAGGAATTACAACTATATCGTTTTATCTGAAAGAAGGAACGACTTACAGGATAGTGAGTAGAAATGGAGAAATTCAGGCTACGTTCAGTAGAGAAAGAGACAGTTCAGGAACACAGAATGTTAAGATGAAACCTACTCAATCTACAAAAAAGAAGAAATATACGATAGTTGTAGATGCAGGTCACGGAGGAAAAGATCCGGGAGCGACAGGTCACGGTTACAGGGAAAAAGACTTAGCATTGGCAATATCTCAAAAACTTGCCAATAATTTAAGAAAAGATTTCAACGTAATAATGACAAGAAATACTGATGTATTCATACCTTTACAGACAAGGGCAAAAATAGCCAATGATGCAAACGCGGACTTTTTTGTAAGTATACATTTGAATGCCGGAGGAAGTTCCGCAAACGGAGCCGAAACATTTTATTTTTCAAAGAAAGAATCAGCTTATGCAGCTGAAGTTGCAAGATTTGAAAACAGTGTCGACAGCGGATACGCTGATATTCCTTTATCAGACTTTATAATAAACGATATTTTTTACAGAATAAATCAGCAGAAAAGTGCTGCAGTTGCCACAGATGTGCTGGACAGCATAATTTCAAATTTCGGTCTTAGACGTAGGGGAGTATTCGGAGCGAATTTTGCCGTATTGCGTGGAACAAATGCTCCTGCCATACTTATTGAAGTAGGGTTTATTACAAATTATTCGGATATTGAACAGTATTTAAGCGAATCAGGAAAAGAACGTCTGGCAAACGGAATTGCCAATGCAATAAGAAAACATTTTAATTAAGAAACAGATGTAAAAAATATAAAATGAGGTGTTGACTATGGGGAAAGGCACAGAATCCGTTAAAAACGGAAGCGAAAAAATAGGGAAATTTTTCAAAAAAAATTTTCCCATAATGATACTTGTACTTCTTTCTGCAGGAGCCGTAACTGTAAATTATTATGATAAAAATAATTCAAAACTGATAAATGTTACTGTTGATCCCAAATTGGCAGCAACTTCCGCATCAAATGCCGAACAGACTCAGAAAATTGAAATATCGGTTTATAATCCTGAAACAAAGTTAATTGAAAACAGCGAAGTTTCCATACCTAAACAGCTTAATGTAATTGAAGGAGACTTTATAAATGAAATTATTAAAAAATCACCGTATATAACTAAGGATATGAAATTTCAGAGTGCCTATAATTTAATGATAGAAGATAAAAACACTGCAATTATTAAACTGAATGCACAGTTTTCAGGACTCAAGGCTAATAAAGAACTGTTTGACGGATTTTCTCAGGCTGTAATGCAGACAATAACAAAAAATTTTCCTAATATTCAGGCAGTTGTAATACAGCTTGACGGGGAAACTGCAGCCCAGTAAAAATCCGTAACACATTAATATAAATTAACGGACGGTACTGTTATGGGAATAAATATTGATAAAATCAAAATGAATGTAAAAAAGTATCTGGACAGGAAAAGATACGAACATGTTGAAAGAGTAGCCGAAACGGCAAAAAAACTTGCGAAAGTTTATAATGTTTCTGTTGATGAAGCTGAGGCGGCAGCTTATCTCCATGATGTGGCAAAATTTTTTGAGCTTTCGGTCATGATTGACCTGATTAAAGGGAAATATCCTGAGGTTGAAGATGAACTATCAAGAAGTACTGCCGTATTGCACGGTTTTGCCGGAGCCGAATTTATAAGAAATAATTACAGTCTTTTTGAAATTGATAATGAGGAAATTTTAAATGCCGTCAAATATCACACAATAGGCAGTAATAAAATGGGGACACTTTCCAAAATTATTTATCTGGCAGATGCCATAGAAGATGGAAGAGAATGGCAGGGAGTGGAAAAGGCGAGAGAAATTGCAAAATATAATCTGGATGAAGCTCTTATATTTGAAATAAATGCCAAACTTGAATACCTGCTTTCAAAAGGAAATATTATACATCCGAATATTATTTTATTCTGGAACTCTTTAATTTGCAAAAAATAAAATTTAAAGTTAAGGAGAAGAAATGAGAGAACTTATTTATCTGAAAAAATTACTGGAGGAACACGAACTTACATTTCAGCAGATAATACAAATGCTGGAATGGACTCCGAAAAAAAGAAAACTGTATAAACAGATACTCTCTTCATGGGAAGATGAAGGAGAAATTTATTTAAAAAGAAACGGTAAATATACACTTCCCGAAAAAGCAGGACTGATAAAGGGAGAAATCTCAATATCAGGAGGAAACTTCGGGTTTTTAGATGTGGTCGGAGAAAGCAGTATTTTTATTCCCGGCCACTATTTAAATACGGCTATGAACGGAGATACCGTTTTAGTAAAAGTTTTAAAAAATAACGGAAATTCCGACAAAAGCAGAGAAGGAGAAGTGTATAAAGTCGTAAAAAGAGCAAGAGAAGTTATTGTAGGGTTATTTGAACATAATATGAGTTTCGGATTTGTAAGACCGAGAAATTCAGGAAGAGATATTTATATTCCCAAAAAGAAGATAAAGGGAGCAAAAACAGGTGATTTGGTAGCAGTAAAAATATATTTTTGGGGAGATAATGAAAAAAAACCTGAAGGCGAGATAATGAGTATATTGGGAAATCCTGAAAATACTGAAGCATTAATATCAGCTCTTCTTATAAATCAGGGTATACAGGAAAAATTTCCCAATGAAGTAATTAAGGAAGTAGATAAAATAGAGGAGGAATTTTCTGAAGAACTGGGCAGAAGAAAGGATTTAAGACATCTGGATATTATAACAATTGACGGAGCTGATGCAAAAGACCTTGATGATGCGGTTTATGTGGAAAGAACCGACAAGGGATTTAAACTGATAGTGAGCATTGCCGATGTATCCTATTACGTAAAAAGCGGTTCGGAGCTTGATAAGGAAGCTTTAAAAAGAGGAAATTCTATTTACATGGTAGACAGGGTAATTCCCATGCTTCCGAGAAAACTTTCTAATAATTTATGTTCCTTAAACCCTCACGAAGATAAGCTTACATTTACTGTGGAAATAGACTTTGACAATAACGGTAAAGTAATAAAAAATGATTTTTACAAGTCGGTTATAAAATCCAGATACAGAATGACGTATTCCGATGTAAATGACATAATTGACGGAAATGAAAAACTTATAACGGAGTATGCGGATATTTATGAAATGTTGAAAAATATGCTTTCTCTTTCAAAAATAATAAGAAATATTAAGAAGCGTAGAGGAAGTATTGATTTTGAATTGCCTGAAATAAAAGTCATTCTTGATGAAAATAAACTTGTAAAAGATATAGAACTCCGTACGAGAGGAGAAGCCGAAAGAATAATAGAGGATTTTATGGTTGCCGCAAATGAAGTAGTGGCAGAAAAACTTTTCTGGGAAGAAATTCCTGCTGTTTACAGAGTACATGAAGATCCTGACAAAGCTAAAATAACGCTACTTAACGACTCACTTATAAAATTCGGATATTATCTGAAAAATCTTGATGATTTACATCCAGGAAAATTTCAGACTATTATTGAAAAAACAACGGGACTTCCTGAAGGATACCTTATTCATAAACTTATTTTAAGAGCTATGCAGAGAGCAAGATATGCCAACAAAAATCTCGGACATTTCGGACTTGCTTCAAAATATTATCTGCATTTTACATCTCCTATAAGAAGATATTCGGATCTGGAAGTGCATAGAATGCTTGAAAAATCGATTACTGAATTTATGAAAGACAGGGAAAAATCCTATTATTCGGAAAAATTTGATACCGTATCGTCCATTATTTCAAAAACTGAAAGAGTAGCCGATAAACTTGAAGAAGACAGTGTTAAAATTAAATTGATAGAATATATGCAGGATAAAATAGGAAATATCTATATTGCAAGGCTTAGCGGAATGAGTAAAAATAAAGTTTTTATGGAACTTGAAAATCATATAGAGGTAGTTTACAATGTTCTGACATCAAAAGATAATTTCATATATGATGAAGAAAATTTTAAAATTACCGATACTGTAACGGATACTTCCTATACAATGGGAAATACAATGAAAGTCATTGTAACAGGGGCATCATACCAGAAAATGGAAATAGAAGTAATACCTTACAGGGAAAAATTGAACGAATCCGAAAGTGGGTAAGAATGAAAAGTAGTAAAGGAGGTATGAGAAAATGGTATTGGCAAGAAATAAAAAAGCGTTCCACGACTATTTTATTGAAGATAAAATAGAAGCGGGGATTGAACTTGTAGGAACTGAGGTAAAATCGGTGAAGGCGGGAAAAACGAGCATAAAAGAAAGTTTTATAAGAATAATTAAAAATGAAGTCTTTATAATGAATATGCATATTACTCCTTATGAATTCGGAAATATAAATAATCTGCCCGAAACAAGAGTCAGAAAACTTCTTCTGAATAAAAAGGAAATAGAAAAGTGGGCATCTAAAATAAAGGAACAGGGGTATACTATAATTCCCTTGTCGGTATATACTAAAAAAAGACTTGTAAAAATGGAAATAGGACTTGCTAAAGGGAAAAAACTTCATGATAAGAGAGAAAGTCTTAAAAGGAAAGATCAGGAAAAAGATATGAAAAAAATCCGGAAAGATTTTTCACGTTTTTAGGTTTGGACTATTTCCAATGTTTTTTAAAAACGGTTTAGTCAAAAAACTTTTTTATGATATAAAATTTGAATGTTGAAGAGAAACTGAAAATATTTTATTTATAAATACGGTAAAAGCGGTAAGACTTGATTTTAATATGATACAGTTTATTTTAAATTTTATGAGTTAAAGAAAGGAAAGCCTATGGGTGACGGTAAAAATAATTTTAAAGGAATTACTTCATTTACTTTACATATTTCGGCAATGATATTTATGCTGCTTGACCATTTATGGTTTCTGATTTTTCCCAATCATATATGGTTAAATGTAGTCGGAAGATTTGCGTTTCCTATTTTTTCCTTTTTAATAGTGGAAGGATTTCATCATACGAAAAATTTTACAAAATATTTAATACGCCTTTTTATATTTGCATTAATTTCGGAAATTCCGTTTAATCTGTTTGTAGGTTTGGAAATTATATACCCTTATTATCAGAATGTACTTTGGACTTTTCTGATTTCACTTGCTGTTCTTTGGGTAATTGAAAAAATTAAAGCAGGAAATGTCAGTCTTATTGTCAAAATGTTATTAATTGCTGCAGTATGTGCATTGTCTTTTGCAGTTTCAGTGCTTTTTAACACGGATTATAACATGTACGGTGTAGCAATGGTACTCGTATTTTATTTTTTCAGAGGCAGAAAATGGTACTTTTTGATAGCTCAGACCATTGCTTTTATTTATATAAACTGTTTCTGGGTAAACAGTCTTGAGTACGGATATACGATTTTCAATTATAAAATATATATTCCCCAACAGGTTTTTGCTGTATTTGCATTGCCTATTATATGGTTATATAACGGTAAGCAGGGATTTCATAATAAGGGAGTAAAATATCTGTTTTATGTTTTTTATCCCGCTCATATGTTACTGTTATTTTTAATAAAAATTATTTTTTATCCTTTTTTGTAAAAAGTTTGCAAAAAAAATTATCAACTCAGATTTTATTGCTGCTTAAAAATATTTGTTCCCTTGTAAAAACAAAAAATATTTTTACAATACTTATTTTAAATATTTTTTATGCTGTAAAATTTGAATGCTGAAGAGGGACTGAAATATAAAAAATGGTTTTAAGTAAAAGTGTAGTAAA
>JAUNKI010000080.1 GCA_030532815.1 Leptotrichiaceae bacterium | reverse complement strand
ATTTTCTATTGCTTTATAAGCCTTTTTTCTTGCTTCTTCGGAAGTATTTCCCAAAGCTATAATATTAAGAACTCTTCCTCCGGAAGTAATAAATCTATCATTTTTCTTTTCAACTCCGCATAAAAATAATAATTCATCATCTTTTTCCTTCCTTAATATACCAGATATTTCCTCCCCCTTATCGTATTTTTCAGGATATCCTCCTGCTGCGACAACTATACAGCATGAATGTAAAGACTTCCACTGAATAGTTATTTCATCCAGCTTTTTTTCAAAGGATTTTTCTATTATATAGTAAAAATCCATTTCAAGTAAAGGAAGAACAGCCTGAGTTTCAGGATCACCCAATCTCATATTGTATTCAAGAAGATATACACCCTTTTGAGTAATCATAAGTCCAAAAAATATTACACCTTCAAAGTCCATTCCTTCATTCTGTATTCCTTTTAAAGTAGGTTTCATAATATTTTCCGTAAATTCTTCAAATACTTTGTCGGTAACATAAGGATTCGGACTTATCACTCCCATTCCCCCCGTATTCAATCCTGTTTCTCCTTCACCTACTTTTTTATGATCCTTTGCCGAAATTAACGGAATAATAGTTTTACAGTCGGTGAAAGAAAGAATGGAGGCTTCAACACCTGAAAGATATTCTTCTATTATAATCTTATCTCCTGATGTACTGAATTTTTTATTTATCATAATATCAGTAACTGCATCTGTAGCTTCTTTCAAATTTTCAGCTATTATAACCCCTTTTCCCGCCGCAAGTCCGCTTGCTTTAATAACGACAGGAAATTTTTCTTTGTTATAGCCGTCCAAATATTTTAAAGCTTCTGCATAATTATCAAATATTTCATATTCGGCAGTTTTAATTCCGTATTTTTTCATAAAGTTTTTTGCATAAGCTTTACTTCCTTCAAGAATTGCTGATTTTTTATCAGGACCGAATATTTTAAGCCCTTTTTTTCTGAATTCATCTACTATTCCCTGAACGAGCAGCTCTTCACTTCCCACAACGGTCAGAGCTATTTCATTTTTTTCAGCAAAATTTACGTATTCATTTATACTATTAAGATTTACACTTTCTGCATTGGGAAGTAAATACGTTCCCGCATTTCCCGGAGCAATAAATATTTTTTCTATATTTTTATTTTTCGATAGTTTCCATGCAATAGCATGTTCTCTACCTCCCGAACCTACTATTAAAACTTTCATTTTCCCTCCTTATTTTTGTAAAATCTCATTGCCGCCCTCACGCTCCTGCTATCGGCTACAAAATTTTTTATCACTCAAAAATACTCATTATGCTTAGAAAACAGCAAACTCGCTTCGCTCAGACAGCTGTTTTCCCGAGCAGCATAATTCATATTTTTTCGTAAAATTTTGAATGCCGAAGCTTTTACTTATATTTTAATTTTATGTTTCTATTATTACAATTTAACTACACTTTTATTTAAAACCGTTTCTACAATTTTAAGTTCCCTTCAACATTCAAATTTTACTACGTGAAAAATGCATAAAGTGAGCGTCGTAAAAACATCCTTTTTGTTTTTACAGCAAACGGGCATTTTTGAGCAACAGTAAAATTTGAGTTGAATTGTTTTTTGGCTCAACCTTTTTTACAAAAAAGGTTGGAGATAATTAATGTTTAAAATGCCTTATACCTGTAAATACCATACTTATTCCATGTTCGTTACATGCATCTATCGATTCCTGATCCCTTAAAGAACCTCCCGGTTGTACAATGGCTTTAATTCCATATTTGGCTGCTTCATCTACACAGTCCCTGAACGGAAAAAATGCATCAGAAGCAAGCACTGCTCCTTCCAATGTCTCCAATTTTTCCGCCGCATGTTTCAACGCATGTTCAGTTGCCCATATTCTGTTTGTCTGTCCTGTTCCCACACCTACAGCCATTCCGTTTTTTACTACGACTATTGCATTGGATTTAACATGTTTTACAACTTTTATTCCTAATAGCATATCCGATTTTTCCTCTTCTGTAGGCTGTTTTTCAGTTACCGTTTTCACTTCTTCAGAAATTTTCGTATTTGTTTCCTGAACAAGTATCCCGCCGTCCACTTTCACATACTCATATTTATCCTGAGGCTTAGCGATTCCGCATTGTATAACTCGTAAATTTTTTTTATTTTTCAATATTTCAAGTGCATCATTTGAAAAAGACGGAGCTATTACTATTTCCAGAAATATTTTATTCAGTTCTTGGGCAGTATTTTTATCAATTTCCCTATTAAAAGCTACAATTCCTCCAAATATTGAAACAGGGTCACAGTCATGTGCTTTAATATAGGCATTAAATACATTATTTCCCACTGCCACTCCGCAGGGAGTGGAATGTTTTACTGCACAGCATGCCGTTTCCTCAAATTCCCCCACTACTTTCCATGCTATGTCCATATCCCGTATATTATTAAAGGATAATTCCTTACCATTCAGCTGTACGGCATCTTTCATACTTCCGTTTTCCGTCGTGGAAACATAATAAGACGAACTTTGATGAGGATTTTCTCCGTATCTCAAATCAAATTTTTTTCTGTATGATACATTTAAATATTCGGGATATTCTTCCTCCAGCAAAAAATTTGAAATTGCCGCATCATAGGCAGTTGTCAGATTAAACACTTTTCCCGCCAATCTTTTTTTAGTTTCAAAGGAAACTTCACCGTTATTTTCCATTTCTTTCATTACAATTTCATAATCTTCGGTATTACAGATTACAATAACATCTTTAAAAGCCTTTGCAGCGGATCTTAACATTGTAGGTCCGCCTATATCTATAAATTCTATTTTTTCATCAAAAGACTTGTCCGTTTGAACTTCTCTGAAAAAAGGATATAAATTTACTATAACAAAATCTATTGTCTCTATGCCTTCAGCTTTTATAGTATCCATATGTTCCTTATTTCCTCTTATCGCTAATATTCCCCCATGAATATTGGGATGTAAAGTTTTCACTCTTCCATCAAGCATTTCTTTAAAATTTGTAACTTCGGAAATTTCCGTTACATTAAGCCCCTTTTCCTTTAAAAATTTATAAGTTCCTCCGGTAGAAATTATTTCCACATTTTTTTTACTTAGAAACTTTGCAAATTCCAATATCCCTGTTTTATCATATACACTTATTAATGCTCTTTTTTTCATTCTGTTTCCTTTCAATTAATTATTTTATTTGGGACTGTTTTTATAAACTGTGTAATTCCCGTATTTATAGAACTTATTAAAATAAATTTTTTAAAACGATATTTGTAATAAAACTGTTTGAAATAATATAAATATTTCCGATTAAAAATATATCTTAATTTTTAATCTATTTGATAAATTCAATACAATCTGATTTCATTGTATTGGATATTATATAGTCAGATATTAAATATCATGTTATTACATATTACATAAAATACGATTTTATTCATTCACGCTTATTAAACAGTCCCGTCCCCATTTTCAGCTTCTTACATACTCTTTATCATTCTTATCCATTTTTCCAATTTTATTGCATCTGAATATGCTAAAAATTTATAATTTTTTCCATTTTTAATTTTCTGTTAATATTTGTTTATTTGGAAATCAGCTTCTTTATTCCTTCTATCAGCAATATATGTTCCTTTTCGAGTATTCTTTTCTGAAGAATTTCAGGAGTATCGTTTTCAAAAACCGGAACTTTCATTTTCATTATAACCTCTCCTGTATCAATCCCGCTGTCCACATAATGAATAGTACAACCGCTTTCTTTTTCATTGTTTTTTAACACGGATTTATGGACTTTCAGTCCGTACATTCCTTTTCCTCCATATTTGGGAAGTAAAGAAGGATGAATATTTATTATTTTCCTGTTCCAATCCTGAATAAATTCCTTTGACAATATGGAAAGATATCCTGCCAGAATAATATACGAAATTTCTTCACTGCTATTTTTCAGAAGTATATTTATTTCATCTGAAAGCCTTTCTCCGAACAGCTTTTTGTCAAATACGGCAGTTCTTATTTTATGTTTCTGTGCTCTTTCTACAGCATAACATTCCCTGTCGGCTATTACATAGGAAATTTCGCAGTTAAGGCTTCCTTTTTCAACATTTTCAATAATTGCCTGCAAATTTGAACCTGAACCTGACACAAGAACTGCTATTTTTGTTTTTACTTCAGACATAATTTCTGTTCTCCCTTACTTATATATCCTATTTCATAAGCATTTTCACCATTTTGAGAAAGAATGTCAATAGCGGCTTTGACATCTTTTTTATCTATTATCAAAACAAATCCGACACCCATATTGAATGTTCCCCACATTTCATCTTCCGTCACTTTTTTAAATGTTTCATGTTGAAATAATTTATGTATCTGAATTTTTTCCTTTTGAATATTTGCACATAATCCTTCAGGAACTGTTCTCGGAATATTTTCAATAATTCCTCCTCCTGTTATATGTGCCATTCCGTTAATCTTTACTTCTTTCATTACTTTCTGAACTGAATTCACATATATCCTTGTAGGTGTCAGTAACCATTCTCCTATTGATTTCCCCTCATATTCAACATTTAAATCAGTAAACAGTTTTCTGAGTAGTGAAAATCCGTTACTGTGAGCTCCATTTGAAGAAAGAGCTATAATAACATCTCCTTCTTTCACGTCAGAACCATTTACTATTTTCTCTTCTTCCACTACACCTACTGAAAATCCCGCAATATCGTATTCACCCTCAGAATAAAATCCCGGCATTTCAGCAGTTTCTCCCCCTATAAGTGCAGCTTCTGCCTGTAAACAACCCTCTGCGACACCTTTTATTATTTCAGAAGATACATCAGAGTTCAGTTTCCCACAGGCAAGATAATCAAGGAAAAAAAGCGGCTTTGCTCCGTGACATAAAATATCGTTTACACACATTGCAACACAGTCTATTCCCACAGTATCATACTTTTTTCTTTCAAAAGCGATTTTCAGTTTTGTTCCTACTCCATCGGTTCCCGAAACAAGAACGGGATTTTTATATCCGCCTAATTTGTATAATGCCCCGAAACTCCCCAAATCGTTCATAACATTACTGTTATATGTACTTCTGACTTTATTTTTTATTTTTTCCACTGTTCTGTAGCCTTCTTCCTTATCTACACCTGCATCTTTGTATGATATGGACATTTTTTCTCCTTTCTCGTATAAAAATTACTGTCAGATTTTATACGTTTAATAATATTTTTTCTGTAATTATAAATTTTACTTGCCTTGACAGGTAATATTTTTAATTTCCGTAATTTGAGATTATTCTTCATCCCTTTTAAAACTGTCCAGATTCACATCTCTGTTTTTAAGTGCTTTTTTCATATTTCGGTATGAAAGATAATCCAGCGAAGTTGCACCGATTTCATCTCTTATTCCGTCAACGGAAAGCCTGTTTCCTATAAGTTCCTTTCCTGCTATGTTCACACCGAAATAAGACTCGCTTATTACTACAGGAGAAGCAGACCTGAAATGAACTTCCTTCGCTCCTGCATCAAACAGTATTTTAATAAGTATTTTTGATGTAGTCCCTCTCACAAGAGAATCATCCACTACGACTATCCTTTTTCCCTCTATAAGACTTTTCATAGGATTCAACTTAACTCTTACCGCTTTTTCCCTTAATTCCTGCGTTGGCAGGATAAATGTCCTTCCTATATATTTATTTTTTATAAGTGCTGCTCCGTAAGGTATCCCGCTTGCTTCAGAATATCCTATTGCCGCCGGCACTCCCGAATCCGGCACTCCTATAACCAAATCCGCATTTATAGGATTCTGTTCATACAGAAGTCTACCTGATTCATGTCGTACGTTATATACACTCAGTCCGTCGATTACACTGTCAGGTCTTGCAAAATAGATATATTCAAAAGATGAATAATATTTTTTATCTCTATTATCATATTTTATTGATTTTAGACCATTTTCATCTATTATTACAAGTTCTCCCGGCTCTATATCTCTTATAAAATTTGCATTTATCGCATCCAATGCACATGACTCAGACGAAAGAACATAAATCCCGTCATCTGTTTTTCCCAGACAGAGAGGTCTTATTCCTAAAGGATCTCGTATACCTATTAATTTATTTCCTACTATTATTGCTACTGCAAATGCCCCTTCAAGTTTTTTCAAAGTATTCAATATTGCATCCTTATATCCATATTTTGCATTTTTCCCCAGTAATTTCAGTATAATTTCAGTATCCGTCTTAGTCTGAAACAGAGAACCGTTTTCCATTAATTCCTGTTTTAATGTTTCGGTATTCAATAGATTTCCGTTATGAACTATGGAAATTTTTCCTAAAAGTGATTCTCCTCTTAAAGGTTGGTAACTATGTACGGAAGCTACTCCTTCAGCAGCGTATTTTAGATGTCCGACAAGGATATTTCCCGTATAATTATGCAAATCTTCAAATGAAAACACATCTGCTACAAGTCCTTTATTTTTAACGGTTTTCTGTCTTATCCTATTATCCGATACAGTATCAAATATACTGAAACCCGCACTTTCCTGTCCTCTATGCTGAAGAGCGTACATTCCGTAATATGCAAGCCCTACAAGATCGTTCCTCACTTCATTTGAATACAGTGCAAATATTCCTCCTTCTTCAATTTTATCCGCACTTTTGACGCTTGCCATTTCCACTCCTTTCTATTTTTCCAGTCTGTTTAAAATTTCCATATATGCTTCCTCTATTCCGCCCAAATCTTGTCTGAATCTGTCTTTATCAAGCTTTTTCCTCGTAGATTTATCCCATAGTCTGCATGTATCGGGAGTTATTTCATCTGCAAGGAGTATTTCTCCTTTACTGTTTTTTCCGAATTCAATTTTAAAATCAACAAGTATAATTCCTTCTTCATCAAATATCTTCTTCAGAAGTTCATTAATTTTTGAAGTTGTTTCGTATATCTGCTCCAACTCTTCAAATGTTGCAAGTTCCATTGCCACTGCATGATAATCGTTTATAAGAGGATCTCCGTATTCATCATTTTTATAACATATTTCAAATATGGGAATTTTCGGTACAGTCCCGTCAGCTACTCCGGTTCTTTTTGTCATTGATCCGGTTATTACGTTTCTTACTATTACTTCAAGAGGTATTATTGAAAGTTTTTCACATAACTGTTCCCTTTCATTGAGAATTTCCTTAAAATGAGTTTTTATCCCGTTCTTTTTCAAAACCGAAAACAGTTTTGCAGTAATTTTATTATTTATAATTCCCTTATCTTTAATTGTTCCCTTTTTTTCACCATTTCCCGCCGTTGCATCATCTTTATAATGTATAATTACGAGATTTTCATCATCAGTAGAGTATACCTGTTTTGCTTTTCCTTCATAAATAAAATCTTTTTTTTCCATTCTTTTATCCTCCATTCCATCTTTTTAAACTTTTTTGAAAAAAAGTTCGGATATATTTTTACAAAAAAGGTTGAATATCATTTTCCTTTATAAATTTTTCCTTCATTTCTTTTCTGAAATTAATCAATTTTTTCCTTATATCTTCGTATTTCAGTGAAAGTATCTGTACTGCCAGCAGTCCCCCGTTGTATGAATTATCTATTCCCACAGTTGCCACAGGAATTGATTTGGGCATCTGAACTATGGAATAAAGTGAGTCAAGTCCTCCTATTGCACCGTTCAGAGGAATTCCCACAACAGGCAGAATTGTTTTTGAAGCTATTACACCAGGTAGATGTGCTGCAAGTCCTGCTCCCGCTATAATTACCTCTGCTCCTTTTTTCTGGACTTCCTCAAGCACTTCTTCAAGTTTTTCGGGAACACGGTGTGCTGATAATATGTAAGCTTCGTATTCTATTCCGAATTCTCTCAGACAGTTCGCAGCTCCTTTCATTTTTTCCGTATCAGACTTACTTCCAAAAAATATTGCCACTTTCATTATCTGTTTTCTCCTTTCATTATTCAAAATTTAAAATTATTTATTTAAAAAATTTTATCCCGTTTCTGAATATATTCTGTTCCTTATTTCCTATTATATTTTTATACAGATTTTTTCCCATTCTTTCAGAATGAGCCATTTTTCCGAATATTCTTCCATTACATGCCAGCATTCCTTCAATAGCGTAATATGAACCGTTAGGATTAAACTGTATTTCCATACTCGGATCCCCTTCAAAATTCACATACTTTGTTGCTATCTGATTATTTATGTATAATTTTCTGTAATCCTCCTCACTTATTACAACTCTTCCTTCTCCGTGAGAAAGCGGAATTGTATGGATTTCATTTTCTTCAATGTCTGCAAGCCATGGAGAATTATTTGTTATAATTTTTGTCATTACCATTTTTGACATATGTTTGTCTATTCGGTTAAATGTAAGAGTCGGAGAAGTTTCATCCAGTTCCCTGATTTCACCGTATGGTAAAAGTCCTGATTTTATTAGTGCCTGAAATCCGTTACATATTCCTAAAATTAGTCCGTCTCTCCTTAAAAATCTTTCAACGGCTTCCTTTATTTTTTCATTTTTGAGCACTGCAACAATAAATTTTGCCGATCCGTCAGGCTCATCTCCTGCACTGAAACCTCCCGGAAACATAAGTATTTGAGAATTGTCAATTTCTCTGATAAAA
>JAUNKI010000079.1 GCA_030532815.1 Leptotrichiaceae bacterium | reverse complement strand
GTATATATTGTTTTCAACGCATATTTTTTCGGCATTTTTCAAAATTTCCGTTGCAATATTATGTTTTTTATATTTACCGTTTACAGCTATTCTATGTACTACACAGTATTTACTGTTCGTTGTCAGCCAGTTTCCCCCTTCTATTTTGTCATAATCCTTTTCTTCTCTGAAGGAAATTACTACTGTTCCTACTATTTCCCCGTTTTTTTCATATATATAGGATTCGCCTTTTTTTATATCTTCGTTTATTATTTTTTCATCAGGATATCCGTCCTGCCATTGATCTATTCCCATTTTCCCCATTTCTTCCTTGGCATTTTCGATTATTTCCATTATATTTTTCAAATTGTTTTTTTCGGCTTTTCTGAATAACATATTCTCTCCTTAACAGTTTAAATATTTTTATTTTATTCTATCACATTATTTGAATATCTTCTTAAAAAATTTTTCAATCTTTCATTTCAGGAACTTACAAAAATTTATTTCGTATAATCTCCTCCGAACTATTTCTCGGATATCTTTGCCAGCGTCCCGTCGACTTTCATTTCATTCAATGCCTTATTTATTTTATCCTTTAAATCTCCGCTGTCCTTTCTGAATGTGAAATATACAGGAGATTTCTGTAAAGGCTCACCTGAAAGCTCAACTACATCTCCTCTCTACTTTATAAAAATCCTACCGTCAGTCTGTCATGAAGTGTGGCATCAGCTTTTCCTGAAGTAATTTCGTCCAGTGCTATGGAAATATTCCCGTCATAATATGAAATTTTAAATTCCCTGTTTTTATCATAATCTGTCAGTATTTTATTATAGTTACTTCCCACAGCCGACATTATTTTTTTCCCTTTAAAACCTTCCAATGTTTTTATATCGTTTCTTCCTTTTTTCACAATTATCTGTGCTGCCGAAATGAGATAATCATCGGAAAAATAATACTTCCCTTCCCTTTCGTCATTTTTTGATATCTGGTTGGCTATGAAATCAAACTTTTTTTAATTCCAGCCCCAAAAACATACTATCCCACAGAGTAGGAATAAACTCGACATCAAGTCCCGCTCTTTTGCCTATTTCCTCCACTACTTCCACATCATATCCCGTTAATTTTCCTGTTTCATCAGTAAAGGTAAAGGGTAAAAAAACTCCTTCGATACCTACTTTCACCTTTATTTTTTCCGAAGCACTTTTCCCTGTTTCCCGACTGTTATCCGAACTTTCTTTTGTTCCGCAACTTATTGAAATTCCGATTATTCCCGAAATTAAAATTAATTTTAAAATTTTCTCATTACTCTACTTTCCTTTAATTTTTTTATTTTATGTAATTTATTTTATACAATTTTTATCAAACTCTTTTCCGATATTTTATACTCTCTCGTGCCGAACCGATTTTTCCCTTGTAACTCCATAAAAAAACCGGACATTCTGTCCGGATACTTTATTCATTCTTATTAGTGCACCAGGACGCTTTTTTATTATTTTTCAATAATTTCAAAAGAAGTCCTTTTTATCTTAATAATATCAAGATTGCAAAAGACTTATCCTCCACACATTCACATCATTGTATTTAACTGTTTCTTACTATTTATATGATTTAATTTCATTTTTAAATTCTCCATCTTTTATTTTAATGTAATAACTTTACCACACCAAAAAGAAGATGTAAAATTTAATTTTTTTATGAAATCCATATATTTTTTATATGATTATTCTATATACAAACTTAAAAATCATCTTATGTCTGCTTTAAAATAATTAATTACAGAAACCTGAAATCAGATGTTTTCAATATCCCGTCTATTCTTCCCCTTTAAAAAATTTCTTCATTTTATCAAGGAAGGAATGGGATTCCTTATAGTTTTTCTTACCTAATGATTCATCAAATTCCTTAAGAATCTTCTTCTGCTTTTCCGTTAAATTTGTAGGAGTTTCTATTTTTATTTCTATTATTTCGGAACCTCTTCTGTCCCTGTGCATTATTCCTTTTTCCTTTAATCTGAATATTTTTCCGTTTTGAGTTCCTTCGGGAATTTTTATTTTCATTTTCCCTTCAAGAGTAGGAATTTCTGCTTCTCCTCCCAATATTGCCGTTGTCATTCCTATAGGTACTTCACAATAAATGTCATACCCGTTACGTTTAAATATTTCATGTTCCTTTACAGTAATGAAAATATAAAGATCTCCATATACTCCGTCATTTTCTCCTGCATCTCCGCCATCTGACACTCTTACTCTGTCACCTGTTTCCAATCCTGACTGTATTCTTATTTTTTTTGTAACAGTTTCTCTTTCAATTCCCGAACCGTGACATGTATGGCATTCTTTTTCGGGAACTTTTCCTGTTCCGTGACATTTATCACATTCATGAACTACTGTCTGAATGCCGAATATGGATCTCTGCTGTGTTCTTATCTGTCCTGAGCCGTTACACTTATCACATGTTTTCATACTGTGTCCCGGCTCCGCTCCTGAACCGTGACACGTTTTACATTTTCCTTTTCTTTTGTACTTTATTTCTTTTTCCGCTCCGAATGCCGCTTCTTCCAATGTAAGTACCAGATTATATCTCAGATCGGCACCTTCTTTTACTCTTGGCCCTCTGTTTGCACGGCTTCTTCCCCCACCGAACATACCTCCGAGTATATCTCCTAAATCGATATCTTCAAAGCCTCCGAAACCTCCGAATCCTTCAAAACCTCCGAAACCGCCTTGACCGAAACCTCCCTGTCCTCCATTTTCAAATGCTGCATGTCCGTACTGGTCATAAGCTGCTCTTTTCTGAGGATCGCTCAAAACTTCGTTTGCTTCCTGTACTTCCTTAAATTTGGCTTCAGCTTCCTTGTTATCTTTATTCATATCAGGATGATATTTTTTTGCCATTGCTCTATAAGCCTTTTTTATATCCTGTTCACTTGCATTTTTCGGCACTCCCAGTATTTCATAATAATCTCTTTTTGCCATTTTCAATTATGGAATTATTTTAAACATGATTATTTATTCTCCCGTATTTTTACTCTTATATATTCCTTCAGTGTAAAATCATACAGTTAAAACAAAACTGCTTAAAATATCCTTTCTCCTTTCTTTTTACAGTATTTCCTTATAGTATCCCCGTTATGAGAAGTTTAGCAGTAAAAATTTCATTTTTTCCCAATTTTTCTATTCCTCTTTTTTCTTCAAGTTTTCCGTTAAAATCGACGAAATCCGAAATTCCGTACCAAGGCTCCACACAGACAAAAGGTGCCGAAGGCTTGCTCCAAAATGCCACATACGGAAAACCTTCATAATTTACGGATACTTTTTTACTGTTTTTACTGCATTTTACAGTTACTTCTTTTGATTCCGTATTTTCAAATATTAAGGCATCACTGTTAAATATTGTTTCAGTTAATCCTATTACTTTTTCATTTTTTAAATAATCACATTTTTTATTTAAAACAAGAGAATTTTCCAGTTTATATATTTGTGCCGTTTCTTCTTTTTCAAATTCCAGAAAATAATCATTCAATTTTACCTTTTCATTTAATTCAAGTGCAAAAGCAGGGTGTGCTCCCAATGAAAAATACATATTTCCGGAACTTCTGTTTACAACTTCATATTTTATTTCAAGGGAATTCCCTTTTATTTTATAAATCATGAAAAAATCAAATTCAAAAGGATACTTTTTCAATGTTTCCTTATTTGAAGAAAATTTAAATTTTAAAAAATCCTCTCCTTTTTCAGCTAATTCAAAATCATAATCCCTTGCAAAACCGTGTCTCGTCGTTATTTCATATTCACTACTTTCAAAAGTATACTTTCCATCCTTTATTATTCCTACAAAGGGAAACAGTACAGGAGAACTTCCTGACCAGAATTCAGGCTTTCTGTCCCATATAAATTCTTCTCCGTCCACTTTGTAACTGTACAGTTCGGCTCCTTTTCCAAATACTCCTATTTCAACATTTCCGTACTTTAAAGTAAATGTATTTTCCATTGCACATCCTTTCATCATTATAAATTACGAAAAGAATAGAGAACCGATATTTTATCTTTCCCTATTCCCTTCTTTATTTTCAGTCTTTTCGATTTTTCGGATATTTAAATTTTTCTTGAAAAAGGACGGTTCCGCTATTAAAATCTGCCGTTTAAATTATAATACAGGTTAATTTATAATTTTATGGTTAAATTAAAACTTTATTATACAAATAGTTTTAATCGGTCTTTTTCAGAAAAAATCTTTAAATATATTAGTCTACTACTTCAGCATCTTGAACATCATCATTTCCGTTTCCATCATTTCCGCTTTTATCAGCTCCCTGTTCAGCCTCTGTTTTCTGAGCAGCTTCCTGATACAGTCTCGTAGCAAATCCCTGAGATACTTTTGAGAGTTCTTCTATATTTTTTCTTATATCTTCAAGATTATCGGAATCTTTTACTTTTTTCAGTTCTTCTATGGCTTTTTCAATATCTTCCTTTTCAGTTCCCTGAAGTTTATCTCCATTTTCGGAAATTGTCTTTTCTGTTACGAGTATGAGCTGATCAGCCTGATTTCTAACTTCCACCAGTTCTTTAAATTTAGCATCTTCAGCTTCATGAGCTTCGGCATCTTTTTTCATTTTTTCAATTTCATCTTTGGATAAATTTGAACTTCCTGAAATCGTTACCTGATTTTCCTTTCCTGTTCCCAAATCTTTTGCCGAAACATGAACTATTCCGTTAGCGTCAATATCAAATGTAACTTCTATCTGAGGTACTCCTCTCGGTGCAGCAGGAATTCCTTCCAAATTAAATTCACCTAATTTATGATTATCGGAAGCTTTCGCTCTTTCTCCCTGCAGTACTACTATTGATACTGCCGGCTGATTATCCGCCGCTGTTGAAAATACCTGAGATTTTTTAACAGGCACTGTTGTATTTCTTTCGATTATTTTTGTAAATACTCCTCCTAATGTTTCAATTCCCAATGATAACGGAGTTACGTCAAGAAGTAATATATCCTTAACATCTCCCATCAAAATTCCGCCTTGAATTGCCGCTCCCGCTGCAACCACTTCATCAGGGTTTATTCCTTTATTAGGTTCTTTTCCGAAATATGATTTTACCCATTCCTGAACTGCAGGTATTCTTGTAGAACCTCCTACCAATAATATTTCATTTATTTCATTCGGAGATAAATTTGCATCTTCCAATGCCTGTTTTACAGGTCCTTTAGTTGCTTCTACAAGTTCTTTTGTCAGTTCATCAAATGCCGCTCTTGTAAGCTTTTTCTCCAAATGCTTAGGTCCTGTCGCATCCATTGTTATAAATGGCAGTGAAATTGAAGTTTCAAGTGTAGTCGATAATTTTTTCTTGGCATCTTCAGCAGCATCTTTCAATCTCTGAATTGCCATTTTATCATTTCTTAAATCAATTCCCGTTTCTTTTTTAAATTCTTCTGCAAGCCAGTCTATTACTTTCTGGTCGAAATTATCTCCTCCGAGATGGTTGTTTCCTGATGTGGATATAACTTCCACTACTCCGTCTCCTATTTCAAGAACTGATACGTCGAAAGTTCCTCCTCCAAGGTCAAACACAAGTACTTTTTCCTCTTTTTTCTTATCCATTCCGTAAGCCAGTGCCGCAGCCGTAGGTTCGTTTATTATTCTCTTTACAGTCAGACCTGCTATTTCTCCCGCATCTTTTGTAGCCTGTCTCTGTGCATCTGTAAAGTATGCAGGCACTGTAATTACAGCTTCCTTAACTTCTCCTCCTAAGTAAGCTTCAGCATCCTTTTTCAGCTTTTTAAGTATCATCGCTGAAATTTCCTGAGGTGTATAACTTTTTCCGTTTATGTCCACTTTATAGTCTGATCCCATATTTGTTTTTATGGAAAGTACTGTAGAATCAGGATTTGTAATTGCCTGTCTTTTGGCGATTTCCCCTACTATTATTTCTCCGTTATCCTTTATATTTACAACTGAAGGTGTAGTTCTTCCTCCGTCGGAATTTGGGATTATTGTAAATGCTCCTCCTTCCATAACTGCCACACATGAATTTGTTGTTCCTAAATCTATTCCTATTATTTTACTCATATTTTATCATTCTCCTTTAATTTTTATTTTTTTATTAATATCAAAATTACATCTATAATTTTTTTATCCAAACTTTTGAAAATATTTTAATGATTTCCAATATTTTAACTAACATATTGCTTTCTGTTTTATTTACAATTTTATTTGAAATATTCTGAGAAAATTCAACATTACCAATTATATTTAAATCATTTAAGTTATTTATAATTATATTATGATAAAAATTTTCTTTATTAAAATCAAATATTTCATAGTTTATTTATATTTAAAATATTTTCTTTTATTAGTTTCCTCAAAAAAATTAGTATTGTAAAACTTATTTCTTATTTACCGTCACCATAGCCGGTCTTATTACTTTTCCTTTCAGTTTGTATCCTTTCTGGAATATCTGAACAATAGCATTATCTTCTAGTTCCTCTTTTGACTCCGTCATCATCGCCTGATGTTCATAAGGGTTGAATTCTTTTCCTTCTGCTTCTATTTCTTCCACTTCTTCTTCACTTAAAAGATGTTTCAGATTATTCAGTATCATATTTACACCTTCTATAAGCGAATCAAAGTTTTTTGTTTCTCTCGAAGCATCAACAGCTCTTTCAAGATTGTCGATATTATCCAGTAATTTTATTATTATTCCTTCTGAAGCATATTTTTTCATTTCACTTACTTCAGCTTCTTTTCTTTTTGTAAAATTCTGAAACTCGGCAAGTTTTCTCGTATAAGCATTTTTCCATTCCTGAAGTTCCATCTCCAGTTTTGTTACTTTCATTTCAGGAGTTTCAGGCTCTTCCTGTTTTTGATCAGTTACTTTTTCTTCTGAATTTTCATAATTTTCCGAACTTTCCGTATTTCCGTTTTCATCTTCGCTGTTTTCATTTTGAAAATCCTCAATTTTTTCATCGTCTATTTCATTTTCATAATCTTTTTCAGACATTTATTATTCTCATCTCCTTTGTCATCTATTTTTTCTTTAAAAGCTGTTTTACTTCTTCAGATACATATTCCACAAGACCTACGGTTTTGGAATACTCCATTCTCTTAGGCCCTATTACTCCCATAATTCCCTTTGCATCACCCATTGTATAAACGGAAAACACAAAAGAAAAGTCTTCCAGTCCGGCTATATCCAGATCTTCTCCGAAAATTACATTCACTTCACCGTCCCTATACTGTTCAGTCTGAATAAATTGTGAAAATATCTGTTTCATATCATTCGGATTGTTAAAAAATTTAACTCTGTCAATAACTTTCATAACATCCGAAACATTACTTTCAAGTAAATTCGTTCCCCCTTCAAAAAACAGTTTTCCTTCATTTATAACCTGTTCATTTTCGTACTTTAATTCTTCAGATACACATAAATCAGTGTTCATAAAAAATTCTCCTAAATCGGACAGTGTGAAAATTCCCTGACTGTTCCTTATTCTTTCATTTAACAGTCTGTTTATATTTTCCACTTCCTCTTCACTTACAGGAGTTTCCAGAAATATATTCAGATTTTTTGTTAAAAATGAGTCCATAACGACAACAGCTAAAATATTTGTATCGGTAATATGTACCAGTTTTACCTTTTTTACACCTTCCTGCCTTATTGCAGGCTCAAGCACAACTCCTGCATACCGACTTATTTTTGAAAGCAGTCTTGATGTTTCTTCAAATATTTTATCTATCTGATTCATTTTTTTGTTATAGGCTTCGACCACTTTTGCTTTGGCTTCTGCGGAAATATCTCTTATTTTTATAAGTTCTTCCACATATATCCTGTAACCTTCACTGGTCGGAATCCTTCCTGAAGATGTATGGGTCTTTACTATGAGCCCCTTATCTTCCAAATCTGCCATTGTATTTCTTATTGTTGCTGAGGATACTCCTATACTGTACTTTTTTTCAAGAGTTCTCGAACCGACACTTTCGCCGAATTCAAGATAATGTTTAATAATTGATTTTAATATCATTCGTTCTCTATCATTCATGATATACCTTCCTTTTTGTTAGCACTCGCCTAATAAGAGTGCTAATCACAAATATATAATATTATATTTTTCTATAAATGTCAAGACTTTTTTTATAATTTTTTTGAAAAAAATTACGTCTTGTAAATATTGATATTAAATATATTTGAAATTATCCTGTAAATCGGAAATAAATCTTAAATTATAATTATTACTACTTATCCGTTAAAAATTTATGGGATATTACAGAATTTTTAATTTATAAAGCAGATTTATTAATTTAGAATAAATAAGGATAAGAATAAAAAGATTATTTTTTGAAAATTGTGAAAAGAAATATAATAAGATTAAATTAAATAAGATAATTTTAAAAAATTTCATAAAGAATTTTCTACGCTTTTTGAAAAAAGCTTTGCAAGACGTTCCAAACTTTTTTTCAAAAAAGTTTGACAAAAAACTTCCAACTCAACTTTTTCTCCGTGAGGGCTCATCGCCGCCCTCACACTCCGGCTATCGGCTACAAAATTTTTTATCACTCAAAAATATTCATTATGCTTAGAAAACAGCAAACTCGCTTTGCTCAGACAGCTGTTTTCCCGAGCAGCATAATTCATATTTTTTCGCAAAATTTTG
>JAUNKI010000078.1 GCA_030532815.1 Leptotrichiaceae bacterium | reverse complement strand
ATGTAGGAGATTGGGGGACTCAGTTCGGAAAACTTATAGTAGGGTATAACCGTTGGCTTGACAGAGAAGCATATGAAAAAGATCCTATTGAAGAACTTGAAAGAATTTATGTTCTCTTTTCCGACGAAGCTAAAAAAGATCCTTCCCTTGAAGATATTGCAAGAGAAGAATTAAGAAAACTCCAGTCGGGAGATGAAAAGAACAATGCCCTTTGGAAGGAATTTATCGATATTTCCATAAAGGAATACAACAAAATTTATAAAAGATTTGATATAACCTTCGATTACTACAACGGAGAATCTTTTTACAACGACCTCATGCCTGTAGTTTTAGAAGAGTTGAAAGAAAAAAATATTGCAAAAGAGGATAAAGATGCATTAGTCGTATTCTTTGACGAAGACAGCAAACTTCATCCTTGTATCGTTCAGAAAAAAGACGGAAGTTTCCTTTACTCCACTTCGGATTTGGCAACTATAAAATACAGAAAGGACGACCTGAATGCAGATCTTGCTATATATGTCGTTGATGAAAGACAGCAGGATCATTTTAAGCAGGTATTTGCCATAGCTGAAATGATAGGAGCTCCTTACAATTATGAAAAGGTTCATGTATGGTTCGGCATTATGAGATTTGCAAACGGAGTTATTTTATCCACAAGAGGAGGAAATGTCATAAGACTTATCGACCTGTTAAATGAAGCACAAAAACACGTTAAAAAAGTTATTGACGAAAAAAATCCCGATATTCCTGAACCTGAAAAAGAAATTATTGCCGACATTGTAGGAACAGGGGCTATAAAATACTTTGATTTGAGTCAGAACAGAACTTCACCTATACTGTTCGACTGGGATAAAGTACTCAGCTTTGAAGGAAACACAGGACCGTACTTGCAGTATACCTACGTCAGAGTAATGTCCATTTTGAGAAAACTTGAATCTGAAAATATACAGGTCAATGAAAACGGAAACATTATTCTGGAAAATATGAAGGATATTGAAAGAGAACTTGCTGTTACATTACTCAGATTCCCTCAGGTTGTTGTCAAAGCATATGAAGGATACAAACCTAATGTAATAGCCGACTATTTATTTGAAACAGCTAAATTATATAATAATTTCTATAATTCAAAACCTATTTTAAAAGAAGAAAATTCTGAAATCATGCAGGCAAGAATACTTCTTTCTCTGAAAGCTGCCGACATTTTAAAGCAGGGATTATCTCTTTTAGGAATACAGACTGTAAACAGAATGTAAAAATATACATAAACCTAACAATAAAGAAGAACCGTCTGAAGATCATCTGTTGTCTTCATTACGGTTCTTTATTTTTTATTCAGTAATTCTATGTACTGTTTTACAAGCATTACTTTTTCATGACTCATTTCCATAAGACTTCCTACTATTTCTCCGAGTTCTATATCGGAAATTTCTTCTATTATTTCAGAAGTCAGTTCTTTTCTTAAATCCGACATATCTTTGTCTGTATAGCCTATTATTTTAAATAATTTAAGATGATCAACGTCCAAGACTTTAGAAATTTTTTTTAATAAAAGAGGATTCGTCATACTATGTTTTCCCGATTCCAAATTTGACAAATAAGCAGGACTTATTTTCAGTAACTCTGCCATTTCTCTCAGTCCTATATTCTTTTTTAATCTTTTATTTTTTATATAATAACCTAAGGCTTCAACAAGATTGGGATTTGTTTTGATATCCTGTTTTTTATCCATTTTCTTCACCTTACAATATTAAATTTATATTTTAACAATATACCATATAATCAAAAAAATTACAAAATTTTATCCTTTTGGAAATTTGACAGAGTAAAATTCAGACTAATTTAAATTGAATTCCGATTTAAAATCAGCCTTTACTTTTTCTTTTGTCCGTAATAGGCATTTTTCCCGTGTTTTCTCAAAAAATGCTTATCCAGTAATTCCTGCTGCATAGAGCTTATATCTTTATTTATCTGTTCTGTAAATGTTGCCATTTTAGCCAGTTCTTCAAGGACTACCGAATTATACACGGCTTCTGCCGCATTTTTCCCCCATGTGAAGGGACCGTGACTGTAAACCACAACACCCGGAACAAATTCAGGATTTATGTTTCTTTTCTCAAAAGTTTCTATTATAACGGTTCCCGTTTCTTTTTCATATTCACCTTTTATTTCCTCAGGGGTCATTTTTCTCGTGCACGGTATAGGACCGTAAAAATAATCTGCATGAGTTGTTCCGTAAGCGGGAATATCCCTTCCGCTTTGTGCCCAGATTGTAGCATTTGTAGAATGCGTATGAACTATACCTCCTATATTCGGAAACTTTTTATAAAGTTCAATATGAGTCGGAGTATCCGAAGAAGGATTGAGTTCTCCTTCAACTACATTTCCGTTCAAATCCACAACTACCATATCTTCAGGTTTCAATTTACTGTATTCCACTCCGCTCGGCTTTATTACAACCAGATTTTTCTCTCTGTCGATGGCACTCACATTTCCCCATGTGAATAGTACCAGTCCTTTTTCAGGGAGCTCCAGATTAGCCTTATAAACCTCTTCCTTTAATTTTTCAAGCATTAAATAAATCCTCCTTTTTTCATTTCATCAAGAATCCATTGTTTCGCTTTTTTTACTTCTTCAATGGGATTATCAGATTTTTCAGTCCACATTTCTATTAAAAAAGGACCTTTATAATTTAATTCCTTTAATTTTGCAAATACTTCAGGAAAATTTACGCAGCCTTCTCCGAAAGGGACTTCCTTAAATTTTCCCGGAAAAGTATCCGTTACTTTAAGAGTGTCTTTCAAATGTATTGCTACTATTTCCCTTTCCTTTATTCCCAGTTCCAGTTCCTTAAGCGTGTCATTTTCAGGCCATGCGGATAAATTACCTACATCAGGATAGACTTTCAGCCATGGAGAATTTGCTATTCGAGAAAACTCCATATATTTTGTAATTGAATTTATAAAAGGATGATCCATAATTTCTATTGCCAATGTCATTTCCATTGAAGCTGCCCATTCAAGAGCTTTTGTCAGATTTTCGATAAAATACTTTTTCGTCTGTTCGCTTCCTTCTTCATAGTAAACATCATATCCTGCCAGCTGGATTACTCTTATTCCCAGTTTATCTCCCAGAACAATCGCTTTTTTCATGAGTTCCATTGATTTTTCTCTTATTTTTTCGTCCATACTTCCCATAGGAAATCTTCTATGTCCGCTGAAACACATTGTGGGAATTCTCACACCTGTATCAATGAGAGCATCTTTTATTTTTTTTATTTCTTCATCTGACCAGTCAAGTCTTGCAAGCCTTTCATCAGTTTCATCAACGGACATTTCAATAAAATCATATCCGCATTCTTTTACAAGCTTTATTCTTTCCACCCAGTCAATATTTTTAGGAAGTGCCTTTTCATATATTCCTAAGTTAAGTTTTTCCAAATCTTTCATAATCAGCCTCTTTTTCAGTAGTTTTGTTTATTCTTCCCAGTATTTAGCTATTTCAGCTTTAAACTCTCTTGCCGCCTGTGCAGGATCTGCAGCTTCAGTAATCCCACGCCCTGCAATAAATGTAAATACATCTACTCCTTTGAACAGTTTGAGAGTATCCGTACTTAATCCTCCAGTAACTGATACACGGAATCCCATTTCAATTAATTTTTTCACCTTATTTAAATCTTTTTCTCCCCAAGTTTCTCCGGCTAACAAAGCATCACGGCTTTGGTGATAAATAGCCTGACTTATACCTGCATCCAGCCATTGCTGAGCCTGTTCATAAGTCCAGTCTCCATACAGTTCCACCTGAATTTCTCCTTTATCCCCTCGAACTTCTTTTATAGCTTTTAAAGCCGCTTTCATTGTAGGAATAGTTGCCGAACATATACATGTCATCCAGTCGGCTCCTCTTTGTGCGTTATTTTTTGCTACGGTTCCTCCTGCATCTGCACATTTAGTATCCGCTACAATAATTTTTTCAGGAAAAAGACTTCTCAATACTTCCACCAATTCACTCCCGACTTGCAGCAGACATACTGTCCCGGCTTCTATAACATCCACTTCATGTCCCACAGACACTGCCGCTTTAACCGCTCCCTGTAAATCCGAATGATCTAAAGCAACTTGTAATAAAGGTCTTGCCATAATATTCCTCCCAATCTTATTTAAAAATTCTTTTTTGTCTTTAATTATATTTTACGTACTTTTTCTTTTTCAATATACTTTAATACTTCCCTTTTCCTTAATTTAAAATTCGTAACCAAAGTTGCGTTTTTTAGTTTTTTATTTTAAAATACTGTTCCGTGCTGCCGAAACAGCACGGTTTTTATGTAAATTTTATTTTCCTCTTATTTGTCGATTATCCTTCTATTATTCTGTAAATATCTTCAGGAGTCTGTGCCGCTCTTATTTTATCAAATGCCGAATCATCGTCAAAAAGCATTACTATTTGCGGAATAGCTTCTCCGTTATGTATATCCGTACTCGTAGCCGCCAACCCTATTAATATATCCACTTCCTGACCGTCAGGAAAAGCAACAGGCTCTTTCAGTGTCACAAAACTGAAACAGTCCTTGTTCACTCCTTTTTCAGGTCTCTCATGAGGCATTGCAAGTCCCGGAGCAAGTATATAGAAAGGACCCAGTTCTTCCGTTCTTTCTATAATGGCATCGACATATTTTCTTTCTATCGTCCCTTTATTTAAAAGAGGCTCCATGCACACTTCTATAGCTTCTTTCCATGTTTTTGCTTCTTTTTTCAGTACAACTGATTCGTTTTCCTTTAATGAATCAAGTAAAGTCATAATTCCCTCCAATTCAGAATTTTTAAGCTTTCATATCCGTTTTTCATAAATAAAATATTTTACTGTCCGATTCCGACTTCCTTCAGTTTTGTTTCCAATTCATTTGCATCAAGCAGATTTAAAAGTCCCACCATTTTAGTATTCGGTCCGCCTTTTAAATCATTTATTATGTGAGTTGATGCCAGAACCAGATCATAATTTGCAAGTCCTGATTTTGCTTCTCCCATACTGCATGAATTTACATCGGCTTCCACATTTAATTTTTTCAGTACCTGTGTAACTTTCATTTTCATAATCATACTTGTTCCCATTCCGCTTCCGCATACTGCCAGCACCTTTAACATTAGAACCACTTCCTTTTCTCATTTTATTATTTTATTGATTTTTTTTAATTAATTTCCTTCCAAATCAACAGTTCCTTCATAATACTGTTCCTTGTTTTTTGATTTTATATACTGAATTTGAGGTATTAAAAGCATCAACACAATTACAAGTACATATCCTGCCATTCCCAGATATTTCATTACAAATCCCTGAGCAAGCCATACCGTACTCTGGTCGATATTTCCATGCCATCCGCCTTTCAATTGGAATAACGCTACAGCTACGGCTCCGCACAATACCTGAAGAACTCCCGACAGAGCAGATAAAATCAGTGCCGCTCTCGCTCCTCCACGTTTATCGGCATATACCGCAATAGTCGCATTATCAAAGAATACCGGTACAAATCCTGTTATTATGAATATAGGGGATCTAAATATAAGTAATCCTGCTATTGATATAAACTGTGCAATTGTACCTATTAAAAATCCGAAAAGTACTGCACTTGGAGAACCGAAACCGTAAGATGCCGCACAGTCAACTGCAGGTAATGATCCCGGTAATATTTTGTTTGAAATTCCCTGGAAGGATAAAGTCAGTTCCGATACGAACATTCTAACTCCTGTTTTTAATATTGTCAAATATACCGCAAATAATAATGTTGTTGAAACAATATAAGTTCCGAACAGAAGTTTCTTAGGGTCAAATGCCCCTGAAGCCACCCCGTTAGGATTTACAATCGGACAAGTCTGAACTCCATTTTCCACAACACATTTTCCGAACTTTGCAGTAAAGAATTCAGGTCCGAGAATCCACATTATCACACCGAAAAATACCATCATTATGAGTCCTGTTGCTATAATATCGTCATGAAGCATTGAAAGCCACTTCGGCAATTTAAGGTCGTCCAGTTTTTTCTTCGGATTTCCGAGCTTCGGAGCCAATTTATCTGCTACCCATATTGCAAACATCTGCTGATGTCCTATGGCAAATCCGGCATTTTCAGTCAATCTCTGAGTAGGCTCTACAGAAAGATTTGAACCTACTGCCCAGTAAATTCCCGCAAAAATTCCTACCAGTACTATTCCCATTATGTTCTGAAACTGAGGAAACAGGAAGAAAATCATCCATGTCGCCGTTGAAGCCTGCTGCTGCATTATATGCCCTGTTATAAACAGTGTTCTTACTTTCGTAACTTTTCTGAACAGTACGAGCAGTATGTTTATAATAAATCCTATTAACAGTGCCATCATTACTGAAGCTGCCAGTCCCTGCTTTGAAGGGTCTTTTGCTATTATCCCTTTAATTCCCTCATCTACAGCCTGTAGCCCGAAATAAGGATCTATAACTGCCGCATCTAATTGAAACTTTGTTTTCAAAGCCGCAAGTATCGGTCTGAAAGTTACTACAAGTCCTCCTGCACCTACATTCAGTATCATATATCCTACAGTGGCTTTTATAAATCCTCCGACTGCCTCATATATCTTTTTACCCATGAAAAGATATCCTATAAACACCAGTAATCCTACAAAAAACTCAGGTTTAGTCAAAATGTTCTGTCCGAACATTGTTCCTATTTTCATTAAAAAATCCATTTTTTTCTCCTTTTACATTATATTTTATTTAAATAAATATCAGTATTGCAATATACCTTCCTTTATATCCGATACTGTACTTTTTTATTTTTATAAGAATGATTTAAACGGTAAATCAGGCTCTATTGTAAATGCATCTTCAAACCCTCTCGGATACATATATTCCATATCATCCTTATTGTCAGGAAATACGAACTTTCCTCCCGGCTGCCATATATAAGGTTTGAATTTATATTTCATTCTGTCTTTTCTGTAATTCCATAATAAAGTAATTTCTTTCGGATCAGCCATAAAATTTGACCATATATCATGATGTAAAGGTATAACCACTTCCGTCTTTAATTCTTCGGCAACTCTCAATACATCCGATGAAGTCAGTTTATCCGTCATTCCTCTCGGATTTTCTCCATATCCTACAAAAGCGACATCAACTTTATTTTCATTTCCGTGTTTTACAAAATAATTTGAATGGTGTGAATCTCCGGCATTGTATATATTTCCTCCGGTTGTTTCTATAAGATAGTTTACAGCCATATCGTCCATATCAGGAGGCAGCTTATCTTTTAATACAACATCGTCGTCTACTGTTAGTAGCATCGTTCTGTCAAAGGATTCCAGCATTTTTATTTTGGTATCTTTTATACTTATTACATCCCCCGGTCTTACAGTTACCAGTCTTTCTTCAGGAACTCCCCATTTTTTCCATATTTCCGTACAAGTTTTAGGCCCTACAAATTTTGCTTCGGGACAATTTTTCAAAACTGCCGCAGCAACATTCTGATCTATATGATCACTGTGAGAATGCGTAGCAAGCAATGCATCCAAATCCTTAATAGCAAAAGGATCGATAACACACGGAGTAGTTCTCAGGTTAGGCTGCAGTGCAACACATCCTACTGCTCTCTGATGCTGATGTTTAGCTTTCATCAACTTATTCTTGCCTGTTCTTTTCCCTGTGGCAACCCACAAATCCATACAGATATTTGCATTTCCTTCGGTTTTCACCCAAAGTCCCATATTTCCGAGCCACCACATTGCAACTGTTCCGGGCTCTACTACAGTTTCCTCAATCTCTTCATTTAACCATGTTCCCCATTCAGGGAAAGTACTTAAAATCCATGATTCTCTCGTAATTTCGTCTAACTTAGCCATTTTTCCTCCTAAATTTCTGTTAATTTTCGATAATTGTTAGTAAATTATATTTTTGCGTTCACTATTTATTAACAATGTTATACCTCGATTTTTTAAAAAGTCAATAGCAAAAAGAAAATTTTTTTCACTTTTTTTCACAATTTGTTAACAGCATATATCCCTTTAATATTAACTTCTTTAACATTTTTATTTCATTTTCAGTCAAAAATTTTTTTTATTTTTTTATATTTTTTCGTATTTTTTTGGAATAAAAACTTTATTTTTTCTTTTATACATTGAAAAGTATCAAAAAAAGGAAAGTATCATTTTATTTCTTTCCTTTTAAATTATTCCTGGTTATTAAATAAGCTGCTCTAATACATTCCCAATTCCGATATATTCCTAATAACGTATAATTACACTTCTTTTGAAAATTATCATATATTTTTTATTTTATCAATGTGATAACTTCTACATTAAAAGCTTTTATTTTTAATAAACTACATCTTCTGTAGGATAAAAGCCGCTCTTATCCAATATTTTTGAAAAATTTTCAAACAGCTCGACATATTCTCTATTATAAAAAAGTGTTGTTTCATTGGTAGGAATATGATGACCGGCTTTAAACACCATAATCGTATCATCGTCGTACGGATCATACACGTATATTCTTAAATTGAAATTTAAAGGTAATTCCTCTTTACTGATAGGATATTCAAAATTTTTTATTTCATTCAGATAATCTGCACTTTTTTCAAAATAATCCAATAAATCCTTTAGTGCCAGTTCCTTCCTTTCTTTTTCATTAAAAACAAATCCTATTTCAAGATTTTCTCCCTCAGTATAATACACCATATAATGATTATTACTGTTACAATAAATTTTATCGGTTAAACGTTCTTCCTTAAACCTTTTTAT
>JAUNKI010000077.1 GCA_030532815.1 Leptotrichiaceae bacterium | reverse complement strand
AGTGTTTTTGAGTTTAGAAATAATTTGAGTTGGCGGTTTTTTGTCAAACTTTTTTCCAAAAAAGTTTGGAGTATTTTGCAAAGCTTTTTTCAAAAAGCGTAAATTAGCTGATATCAGGAATGTGAGGGCGATAATGAGTCCTCACGTAAATAAAATTCTGAAATTTTAATAAAAATCCTCCCAGATAGATATTTTTATCCTGAGAGGGTTTTTATTATAAAAATTTTTGGAAATAATATAATTAATTATTTAATTTTACGAGTTCCTTTGCAATTTCCGTAGCAAGTTTTGTATTATTGAATACAAGTTCAATATTTGCCTTTAAACTTGAACCGGCAGTTAATTTCTGAATTTTATCCAAAAGGAAAGGTGTGGATTCTTTTCCTTTTATACCCGATTTTTCAGCTTCTTCTACGGCATCTTCAATAACTTTGGAAATAACGGCATTATCCATAGAATATTCTTCAGGAATCGGATTTGCTATAACAACACCGCCTTTTAAATCCAACTCCCATTTTGCATGGAGCAGCTCCGCAAATTCTTTCGGACTGTCGATGGCATAATCAAGGTTGAATCCGCTATTTCTCGTATAAAATGCCGGCAGTTCCTTTGTTTTATATCCTAAAACAGGAACACCGTTAGTTTCAAGATATTCAAGAGTAAGTCCCAAATCCAGAATTGATTTTGCTCCTGCACATATAACGGCAACATTTGTATTTGAAAGCTCCTGTAAATCTGCAGAAATGTCCATAGTATTTTCTGCACCTCTGTGAACTCCGCCTATTCCTCCTGTGGCAAAAATTTTAATTCCTGCCATATTGGCAATAATCATAGTTGAAGCTACAGTTGTAGCACCGTTCAGTTTATTTGCGACAATATACGGTATATCTCTTCTGCTTACCTTTATGACTTTTTCTCCTTCTTTTCCCAAAAGTTCGATTTCTTCGGCAGACAGTCCGACTTTTAATTTTCCATTTATAATAGCCACAGTTGCAGGAATTCCACCATTTTCCCTCACAATACTTTCTACTTTTAATGCAGTTTCAGCATTTTGCGGGTAAGGCATACCGTGCGATATGATTGTAGATTCAAGAGCTACTACGGGTTTATTATTTTCCAGTGCATTTTTTACTTCTTCACTGATTTCAAGATATTTTTCAAACATTTATAATTCCATCTCCTCTATAATATTTTCAATATTTTTAACATTTATATGTTCGCTTACGGTCTTTTCATTTAATGAAGTAAGGAGAGCAGCTCCCAGACCGAATTTTGATGCTTTTTCAATATCGTAATCATGATATTCCCCGTAAGAAATTCCGGCTACGAAAGCATCTCCCGCTCCTGTAGTACTTACAGTATTTATTCTCGGGATTTTTATAATTCCGTGTTTTTCTTCAGTCATATAGAATATACCTTTAGGTCCTAATGAAATAAATACTTTTTTAACGCCTTTATTAAGAAAATGTTCTCCCACTCTGACTAAATCATCGTTACCGTATATTGTAATATCTGACAGAATTTCGGCTTCAAGTCTGTTAGGTTTTATAATATGGAATCTTCCTATAAATTCTTTTACTTTTAAAGCTTTTTTAGTAGATACGGTATCAAGTATAAGATTAGGTTTTCTTCTCAGAAAAGCTACGTATCTCAGAGTTTCTTCCTCTAAATTCGTATCTAAAACAATAAGTTTTGCATTTGTTACTTTTTTTCTTATTGTATCCAGAAATTCCGGAGTAATGCTTTTACATATATCTGTAGAAGAAACAGCCATTTCCATTTCATTATCGTCATTTAAAATTGATACATACATGGATGTCTGCTGATTTTTCAGAAATAAGGAATCGGATATATCCAAATTTTGGTTATGAAGATAGTCTCTAATATCCTTTCCGTATATGTCATCTCCCAAAGCTGTTATAAGTTTGGAAGTAATCCCCAGTTTTCCGATGTTTTCAGCAATATTTTTTCCTACCCCTCCGAAAGAAATAGTTACTGAACCCGGATTTGAATCATAACGTACAATATTATTGTAAGATTTCCCCTGTATATCTACATTTGTTCCCCCGATAGTCAAAATATAAGGGTCTTCATTAATAATATATTTTTTCCCCAAAATAACACCTTTTTTCATAAGGTTGCTTATATGTACCGCAATAGACGTTCTGGCACAGTTCAATGTTTCTGCAATTTCTTCTTGAGTGATGAGAGGATTTTCCTTAATCAAATTGATAATCTGTTTTTCACGTTGTGTCATTTCCTGATTTCCTTTCTATATTTAAAATAAAATTTTAATTTACTGACTAACTAATATGATTAATAAAGTTGTAAACAAAAACAAAATAGATTTAATTATGTTTATATAATAAAATGATACTACATAATATTTTAAAAGTCAATATACTCATGTAATAAAATTTAAGTTTATTACCTATAAATTATACCTTAATAACGTTACTTGTCAAGACTAAAAGTCAATATTTTTATTTTTTATTCAGTAAATTCGAGGGAAATTAAAACTAACAGATAATCTTCGAATATGATATAATATAAAAAAATAAAAATTATTCGGAAAATTAAATGAAAATGAAAGGAAATGTATGAAAAAAGCGGTTATATTAGATACAAGTGCAATTATGTACAGAACACACTTTGCACTTATGGGAATGAGAAATTCCAGAGGAATGGCAACAGGAGCTACATACGGATTTGTAAATACTCTGGAAGGGGTAATAAAGGAATTCAATCCTGATTACTTAGTAGCCTGTCTTGATATAAAAAGAAGCGAACTGAAAAGATCTGAAGAGCTGGAATCATATAAAGCACATAGAGAAAGTATGCCTGATGATCTGATCGTCCAGCAGGAATTTATAATGTCCGTACTTGACGGATACAGAATACCAAAATATAAAATAGACGGATATGAAGCAGATGATGTAATAGCTACTCTTGCCACAAAATTTTCCGAAGATGAAAATGAGGAAATCAAAGTATATATAGTTACGGGAGATAAGGATCTGGCACAGCTTGTAAACGGTAAAATAAACATAGCATTATTAGGAAAAGGAGATAAAAAATCATCGTTCAGATATATAACCGATGATAGTGAAGTAGTAGAATATTTAGGAGTTACTCCTGATAAAATACCTGATCTTTTCGGGCTTATGGGCGACAGTTCCGACGGAATACCCGGAGTATCGGGAATAGGTCCCAAAACAGGAGTGGAACTTATAAATAAATACGGTAGTCTTGAAGGTCTTTATGAAAATATAGATGAAATAAAAGGAAAAAGAAGGGAAAAGCTTATAGAAGACAGAGAAAAGGCATTTTTAAGCAGAAAGCTGGCAACAGTTCATAAAAATATTGAAATGGAATATGATAAAAGCAAGCTGAAAATGGAAAACAAGGATTTGGAGAAGCTGCTTTCAATATATAGAACAATGGAATTTAAAAAGTTTTCAGCAACGATTGAAAATGAAATGAAAAAAACAGGAGAGATTATAAATAAAAACAGTAAAGCGGATAGCGGACAAATTTCCCTTTTTGCAGGAGTAGCTAATCACCCTGCTGAAAAACAGGAAATTTTATATGAAAATAGCTCTATTGCTGAAAAACAGGAAGTAACAGAGGAAAAAGTACTATGGTCTGATGCGGCAAATATCCTTGATAAAATGGAAAGTAAAGTCGGATTATTCGGAAATGAATTTGGAATGTCAGTATGTGACAGTAAAAAAAATATAATAATAATAAATGACGGAAATGAAAACGTAGAAGATATAAAAAAGGTATATGAAAATTTAAGGAACAAGGAAATAATAAGTTATAATATAAAAGAGTATATGAAAAAAGGAATAAACTGTAAGAAATATTTTGATGTAATGCTGGCATGGTATGTACTCGGAACGGAAAGCTCACAGGATTTGGAAAATATAATTTTTTCCGAACTTGGAGAAAATCTTGAAAAATTTGAAGAACAGTTTAAAAAACGTAAAAGTGAAGAAATAAGCGAAAGGGAAAAAATAGAATTTCTCGGGAAAAGGTCGTATTGTATAAAAAAACTTGAAGCAGGACTGAAAAACAGACTGGAAAATGAAGATCTTACAGATGTTTTTGAAAATCTTGAAAATAGGCTGGTTCCTGTCTTGGCAAGTATGGAAATGTACGGTATAAAAATTGATAAAAAATATTTTGAAGAGTATAAGGCGGAATTACAGGAAAATATAGAGAAAGTGGAAAAGGAAATATTTTCTCTTTCAGGTGAAGCTTTTAATATAGGTTCTCCAAAACAGCTTTCTGAAATACTCTTTGAAAAAATGGGAATAGAGCCTGTAAAAAAAACTAAGACAGGATATTCTACAGATGTGGAAGTGTTGGAGGAACTGGCACTGAGAGGAATTGAAATTGCCGAAAAAATCCTACTTTACAGAGGGCTTACGAAACTTCTTTCAACTTATGTTGAACCTTTGCCCAAATTGGCAGATGAAAATGACAGAATTCATACTACCTTTAATCAGAACGGTACTTCCACCGGAAGACTTTCCTCGACAAATCCGAATATTCAGAATATTCCTGTAAGAACCGATGAAGGTATAAAAATACGGAAAGGATTTATTTCGGAAGAAGGCTGGAGTCTTGTATCTTTTGATTATTCACAAATTGAACTGAGGGTTCTTACAGAATTATCAAAAGATGAAAATCTCGTACTTGCTTATAAAAAAGAAAGAGACCTCCATGATCTGACTGCAAGGAAGATATTTTTCCGAACAGACGGAGAAGCTGTTTCCAGAGAAGAAAGAAGTATAGCGAAAGTCATAAATTTTAGTATTTTATACGGAAAAACACCTTTCGGGTTATCAAAGGAGCTTAAAATACCCGTAAGTGATGCTTCACTTTACATAAAAACTTATTTTGAACAGTATCCAAGAGTAAAGAAATTTCTGGAAAATGTTCTGGAAAATGCAAGACTTAACGGATTTGTAGAAACACTGTATGGAACGAGAAGATATATAAACGGGATAAACTCAAGTAATAAGAATATAAGGTCACAGGCGGACAGAATGGCTGTAAATACAGTTGTACAAGGAACGGCTGCAAATATTATAAAAAAAGTTATGATAGAACTGTATAATGAATTTAAAGATAAGAAGGATATAAGAATGCTGTTACAGGTTCATGACGAACTTATCTTTGAAATAAAGGACGGCTCCATAGAAAAATATATGGAAAGAATTAAAGAAATAATGGAAAAAACAATAGTATTTGAAGATGTAAAATTAAGTTCAAACGGTTCTCATGCAAAAAATTGGGGAGCATTAAAATAAAAGTACTGATTTGCAATAAAAATACGAAAAAATATAAAAATAAGGAGTTATAAAACAGAAATATGTTACAAAAGGGAAGAACGGAAAATTATTTAAAAGGGGTAAAAGACGGATTTGGAATAGGAATAGCCTATATTCCTTTCGGAATAACATTGGGACTTATTTCAAAAAGTTTCGGAATGAAATCGCTAATAATGGGGCTGATGTCTTTTACTTTATATGCAGGAAGCGGTCAAACTCTGTTACTAAAAATGCTGTATGTGTCAAAATCAACTTTTCTTGAAATTATTGTTTCGGTTTTTATGATAAATTTGAGATATTCTCTACTCAACCTGATAATATACAGAGAATTAAAGGATAAGGCATCTTTATTTGAAAAAATACTTGTAGGGCTGGGACTTACCGATGAAACAGTAGTATATTTAAGAATAAGGAAAGCAGAGAACCCGTATTATATGATGGGAGTAAATACTTTGCCTTATATATTTTTCGGAATAGGATCGATAGTAGGTTCTCTTTTCGGAAATCTTATACCTGAAATTTTTTCTTCCAGTATGAATTTTATACTTTATGCGGCATTTCTAAGTCTTCTTGTAAGTGCATTGAAAGAAAATCTTAAATATATAAGAGTTATAGTAATAGTACTGCTGTTTAAGGCAATATTTGAATATGTCCCTGTAAGTAAAGGTTGGGCAATGATTTTAATCATGTTTCTGTCAAGTATGACTTATGCTTTAATGACTCATAAGGAAGGAGTAAAAGAAAATGGCTAATTTCACGATAATGATTTTGATACTGGTAACAGCACTACTAACAGCCTTTATTAAATTAATACCTCTGTTTATAAAAATTCCTGAAAATAACCCTTTTATAAATAAATTTTTTGAAGCATTGCCTTATACGGTTCTGACTATTTTAATTTTCCCCGATATATTTACATCTACGGGAACAGGAACTTTCAATATTATGAAGGTATTGGCTGGGATAGGGATCATAGTATGGCTTTCACTGAAAAAAATGAGTTTGGGGATAGTAGTACCTGTTTCCATAGGCATAGTATTTTTATTTGATATAATAAAACTGGTAATATAAGTGATGTTTCCGTAAAAATTTAATATTCGCAATATAAAAATATAGGGAGGAAAAAGTTGAAATGAATAAAACGGTTGAAAAATATCTGCTTACATTAGATGAGGAAAAAAGAAAAAATGTCCATGTAAACAGATTTGCATTCGGATATGAGGAAAATATGCAGGATAATCTCGCAGCTCTTGTACTGAAAGGGGAGAAAAAAGCAACAACATCTTTATATGCACTTTACGATTTGGAAAATGAAAGAGTTCCTCAAAAGGGGGATATTAACATAATTCTGGACAGTCAGGAGAATGAAATTTGTGTAACCGTAAACACGAAAGTATACAGAATCCCCTTTAAAGATGTATCTGAAGAATAAAGTCCATGAAAAATTTTTTACGGAGGAAACAGACGGAAATTTCAACGAAAACATGGAAGTATTATGTGAGGAATTTGAATTATTGGAGTAAAAAATAAATATTGATTTAAGGAGGTACCTGTATAAGCAGAGAAACAGAAAAAATGAATAAGGAACTTCAAAAATTTTTTGATGAAAATTTGAAGGAAGGAATGGGCAGAAAACAAGTAAATGATTTGGTCGATGAATTTGTAAATCAGTACAATGAGAGAATCGAAAATCAGGAATTTTTCCTAAGTGAAAGAAAATGCAGAAACTTCCGAAGATTTTTTTGAACTTGCAATGGAAGCGGATGATGAAACAACGGCTCTCAAATTAGCAAAAAAAGCTTTGAAACTCGACCCGGATAATTTAGATGCCGGATTAATGATTGCCGAGTTTAGTGCAGTTGATCAGGTCGACCTGATGGAAAGAATGGAAAAATTTTTAAAAGACGCACACAGAATTATGAAGGAAAAAGGTTACATGACACAGGAAAATATAGGTGACTTCTGGTTAATTATTGAAACACGTCCTTATATGAAATAAAATTTGAATACATAAAAATATTAAAAAAATGCGGTATGATAAAAGCAGCAATAGCAGAATGCGAAGATATGCTCAGACTGAATAAAAATGATAATTTGGGAGTAAGATACACTCTTATGTTTCTGTATGCTTTTATGGAAGATGAGGAAAAAGCTCTTAAATTATATAAGAAAAGTAATGAAAAAAATGTACAGATGTTACTTTCTCTTTCAATATTATATTTCAGAAAAAGAAATTTAGAAGAAACATTGAAATATCTTAAAAAAATTGAAAATATAGTTAAAGATACGAGAAAATTCTTTAAAGATGTTCTTGACGGTAAAATGGAAAAATATTCAGCTCAAATATATGATATGGGATACAGACTTTTTACTTCAGATGAATTGGCAATTTCATTTATTGAAAATCATTTTATTTTTGATATAGATAACGGATATATAGAATGGGCTTACAATAGATTGAAAAAGAAGCTGAAAATGGTTAAAAGAAAGAAAAAATAATTATTGATAAAAAAATATAAAAATGAGAGGTGGGAACTTATATGAAAAAAAACTTTAATTTGAAATGGTGGCACAAATCAGTAGTGTATCAGATTTACCCTAAAAGTTTTAACGATACTACGGGAAACGGTCATGGGGATATAAGGGGAATTATAGAGAAACTTGATTATTTAAAGGAACTGGGAGTGGATGTATTGTGGCTTACTCCGATGTATAAATCTCCTCAGAATGATAACGGATACGACATAAGCGACTATTACAGCATAGATGAAATTTACGGTACAATGGAAGATTTTGAAGAACTTCTGGAGGAAGCTCATAAAAGAAATCTAAAAATAGTAATGGACATAGTAGTAAATCATTCATCAATTGAAAATGAATGGTTTAAAAAATCCGAAGAGGAAGATCCTGAGTACAAGGATTTTTACATATGGAAAGACCCTGTTGACGGGAAAGAACCTACAAACTGGCAGTCAAAATTCGGAGGAAATGCGTGGAAATACAGTGAAAAAAGAAAACAGTATTATCTGCACCTTTATGATGTAACTCAAGCTGATTTAAACTGGGAAAATGAAAAAATGAGAAAAAAAGTGTATGAAATGATAAAATTCTGGCTTAATAAAGGTGTGGACGGTTTTAGACTGGACGTAATAAATGTTATTTCCAAAGACCAGAGATTTTTAAATGATGACGGAAGTGATAAAAGATTTGTTCCTGACGGGAGAAGATTTTATACTGACGGACCGAGAATACATGAATATTTAAAGGAACTGAATAAAGAAGCATTCGGTGGTGGAGAACTTATAACTGTAGGGGAAATGTCGTCTACAAGTCTTGAAAACTGTATAAAATATTCCAATCCTGATGAAAAGGAGCTTTCAATGGTGTTTTCATTTCATCATCTAAAAGTTGACTATCCGAATGGAGAGAAATGGGTAAAAG
>JAUNKI010000076.1 GCA_030532815.1 Leptotrichiaceae bacterium | reverse complement strand
TAATTCAACTTAAATTTTACTAAAAGCTTAAAATGTTGATTTGCTATAAAATTTAAATGCTGAAAGAGATCTGAAATATAAAGAAATGGTTTTAAAGTAAAAGTATATATAAATTCTAATAGTAATATATATTGATAAATTGCAAGTATAAATGACACTTTTTATGAAATATATTGTTTTAGTTCAACTTCATATATTTTTTAATAATAATGTGTATTTAAATTACAAGTAAAATTTCGACATTCAAATTATTTCAACGAAAAAAATACGGGAATGAACGTAAAAAAAATCGCTGTCTGAGCGAAACGAGGTTGTAATTTTTTAGTGAATAAAGTCTTTTTGGGTTAGAAATAATTTGAGTCGGTGGTTTTTTGTCAAATTTTTTTCCAAAAAAGTTTGGAGGATTCTGCTAAACTTTTTTCAAAAAGCGTAAAAAAGTCGGCAGTCGGAGTGTGAGGACAGGGATGAGTCTTCATGGAAAAGAATAAAGTCTGAAACGATTTGAATTGTTAGTTTTTTTGGATAAGGGACTGTCTCATAAGTCGAAAATAATTCTCTAACTATAATTATTATATATTTCTAAAAATTAAAAGATATTATTTTTACTGATTTTATAAAAATAGAAAATATATAAAATTTATAATTAAATGTATTTTTATACCTTTTCAGACAGCTCCATTGAAAAACAATTAATAAATAGTATGAAAGTGGGAGAGACAATAGACTCTCACAAAAATGGCTGAGTATGAGGGTATAAATAAACCCTCATTAGTTTTTGCATCAGATTTTTATATAAAGAACTTACAGAAATAAATAACATAATTGACTTTTTTAATAAAATAAACTATAATTCAATGGCAAAGAAAAAGAAGCATAAATTTATAAATTGAAATAACAAATAGGAAAGTACGTGATCTGGTTATGAAAAAAGTACAGTTTATAATAATTTCAACAATATTGACATTCGGTTTGATAGTATCAGGGGCTTTGATATCAAATGCGTTGGATAAAATAAATAAAAGCGAAAATAAAATAACCGTAAAAGGTGTTGCAGAAAGAAGAATAAAAGCTGACAGAGCTATTGTAAATGTTATACTAAGTGCTAAAAATAAAGATATTGAAGAAGCAGAAAAAACTATTTCGGAAAAAGAAGCGGCTGTAACGGAGCTTTTAAATTTAATAAAAATTGAAAAAGAAAATTATAATATTCAAAATATGAAAATAAAACCGACATATATCGGAGAAAGTAATAAAATATCAGAATATCAAGTGACACAGATAATTTCAGTAAACATGAAAGACGTAGATAAAATTGATGAAATTTATGAAAAATTATCCGAATTGACTTTAAAATTTAATAACCTGGAAGTAATAAAACCCCAATTTTACATAACGGGAATTGAAAGATATAAAAAGGATTTACTTATAGATGCTTCTAAAAATGCTGAAATGAGAGCATTTGAAATGCTGAAGGTAAATAACGGCAGAGTAGGAGAATTAAAGACTTTAACTCAGGGACAGTTTGAAATTCTTGAAGATAAGGAAGACATCAGACGTACAGACGAACCTGCTGAAAATCAAATGTATAAAAAATTAAGATCAGTCGTAACGGCAACATATTCGATTGATACAAATAAATAAAATTAAAGAAAATTTAGGAGGAAATAATTAATGAAAGCGGCAATGGATCTAAGACAGGGAAGTACATATAGAAAGGACGGAATTCCCTATTTAATACTGAGAGCTGACAGACATCAGTCGACATCGGGAAAAAAAGCAAGAGCGGCTGAAATGAAATTTAAAATAAAGGATCTGATTTCAGGAAAAGTACAGGAAATAACTGTCCTTTCAACTGAAATGATGGACGACATTATATTGGACAGAAATCAGATGCAATTTTTATACGAATCGGAAGAAGAGTATTTTTTCATGGATCAGGAATCTTTTGAACAGATAGCGTTGACAAAGGAAGATTTGGGAGATGCGGTGAACTTTCTCATAGAAGAGATGGTAATACAGGTGTTAATGTATGAAGAAACTCCCGTAGGAGTGGAGCTCCCTAATACTGTAATAAGAGAAGTTACTTATACGGAACCGGGATTAAAAGGGGATACTATAGGAAGAGCAACCAAACCTGCAACTATTTCCACAGGCTATACTTTACAGGTACCTTTGTTTGTCGTTATAGGTGATAAAATTAAAATTGATACAAGAACAGGCGAATATATGGAAAGAGCAAACGGATAAATAAAATATATTTAAAAACAGGAATTTATTGAAAATTTCTGTTTTTTAATTTGTTAAAAAATAAATTCAAAATCAATAATAAATAAAAAGTAATCAAAAATTGAAAGAAGATAAGTATTATTAAACTTATATAAATAATATTTGATAATAATTGGAAAAATTAAGAATGAAGCGTATTACAAAATCTTTGAATTATAACAGAATATATGAACTGAAATATGACTATAAAAATATACTTATGTTCTTTAAAATTAATTTAAATCAGTCTCCACAAACAGTTCTTCTATTTTTATAAAAAATACTATAAAAATTAAAAGAATTAATTTCTATTCTCTATTTTTCCTATTTTCAGAGTTTTTTTAAATTAATTTGTATAGTATGATTTTTTATATATATTACAATCATATATAAAATGAAATATAAAATGTTAATTCATATATTGACTTTATCATTAATGTGTGATAAATTAAAAAAATAATTATAAAATAAAGGAGGAGAAAATGAAAGACAAGGTTGTTTTAGCTTACTCAGGCGGACTGGACACTTCCATAATAATTCCATGGTTAAAAGAAAATTATGATTTTGAAGTGATTGCATGCTGTGTTGACGTAGGACAGGATGAAAATATGGAAGAAATAAGAAAAAAAGCCGTTGAATCCGGAGCTTCAAAAATTTATGTTGAAGACAAAAAGGATGAATTTGTAAGGAACTATGCATTCAGAGCATTAAGAGCCGGAGCGGTATACGAAGATAAGTATCTACTGGGGACATCATTTGCAAGGCCGCTGATAGCAGAAGTGCTTGTAAACATTGCTCACAAAGAAAAGGCAAAATATATATGTCACGGCTGTACAGGGAAAGGAAATGACCAAGTCAGGTTTGAAACAGGGATATTTTCATTGGATCCTACAATAAAAATAATTGCACCGTGGAGAATGTGGGATATTTCATCGAGAGAAAGTGCAATAGACTATGCTCAGAGATTTGATATAAAACTGACGGTAACAAAGGAAAAAATATACTCAAGGGATCAGAATTTATGGCATATTTCCCATGAAGGAGGAGACATTGAACAGCTTGAAAATGAACATAATGAAGATGTTGTATATATGATGGTAACTCCTCCTGAAAAAGCAAAAAATGATCCTACTTATGTAGATATTACTTTTGAAGAAGGATGGCCTGTAAAAGTTGACGGAGAAGCTTTATCTCCTGTAGATTTACTAAAAAAACTTAATAAAATAGCAGGAGAAAACGGTGTGGGAGTTATAGATATAGTAGAAAACAGACTTGTAGGAATGAAGTCGAGAGGAGTATATGAAACACCCGGAGGTACTTTACTCATTGAAGCATTAAGCGACTTGGAAAGTGTAATATTTGATAAGGATACTTATGAACTTAAAAAAATAATTGCCGGGAAATATGCGGATATTACATATTCAGGACAATGGTTTACCCCTCTGAGAGAAGCAATGGATGCTTTTGTAGATTCGGTGGAAAAAAAGGTTTCAGGTACAATAAAACTTAAACTTTATAAAGGAAACATAAAAATTGCTGCAAGAATAACCGAAAATGCACTTTATGATGAGACAATATCCTCTTTCGGAGCAAGTGAACTTTATAATCACAAAGATGCAGAAGGATTTATAAAATTATTTTCCTTACCCAATAAGATAAGAGCATATAAAAAATTAAATAAAAAGAAAAATTAAAAAAACAGTTTTTAATGGAAAGTATAAAATTGAAATATGAGTGAAATCCGACATTCAAATTATTTCAACAAAAATACAAAAACGGGGATTAAGGAAAATTACCGCTTGAACAAAGTAGAATTATGATATTTTGATGAATGAGATATTGAAGTATTTTTGAATATGAAATAATTTGAGTCGGAGTTTTTTTATAAAAGTTTTTCAAAAAAACGGATATTTAATTAAGTTTTTTCAAAAATATAAAAAAGACTTTTTTAAACAATGAAGTCTTATAAAAACAAATTTTGGAAAATTAAAATAAACGAAGATAAAGAAAAATTAAAAAAATAAAGGGATAAAAGTATTGAAAAATAATTTAAAATTTGATAATATATTTAAAGTTTAAACGGAATGGAGTTTAATTTATGAATATAATTATCGGTTACAATGTCTATAACAAATTTAAATTATTAAATTTTTATTTTATATTTAAGTATTTTAAAAATAACATAAATAAATTCATTGTTTTTTACTATTTCAAAAACGGATATAATTTATATATTAAAGAGAATAATAATATTTTATTTTAAATATTTATTATTCTTTTTTTATAAATAAAAATTACGGGAGGCAGCAATGAGTCAAAAAGACATTATTTCAATGAACGATATGAGTAAGGAAGAAATTCTGAGTATTTTGGAAGTAGCCCGAAAAATTGAAAATATTTCTGAAGAAGAAAAATTGAAATTTTTACACGGAAAAGTTATTTCCACTTTATTTTTCGAGCCGAGTACAAGAACAAAGATGTCCTTTGAGTCCGCAGCTCAAAGATTAGGTGCACAAATATTACATTTTCCTCCATTGGAACATACATCCATAAAAAAAGGAGAGTCCTTTACGGATACTATAAAAATGGTAGAAGCATATTCTGATGTTATAGTAGTCAGACATCCTTATGACGGGGCAGCCCGACTGGCTGCGGATACTTCGAGAAAACCTGTACTGAATGCGGGAGACGGTTCAAATCAGCACCCCAGTCAGACACTGCTTGATTTATATACAATTATGGAAGAAAAGGGAACTTTGGAAAATATAACTATCGCTTTTGTAGGAGATTTAAAATATGGAAGAACGGTTCATTCCCTCGTAAAAGCCCTTTCTCATTTTAATCCTGTAATTTATTTTGTTTCTCCTGAAATATTGAGAATGCCGCAATATTTACTGGATGATCTTGATAAAAATAATATAAGATACGAAATTTTTGAGGATTTTAGGGAATGTCTGAGTAATATAGATGTATTTTATATGACAAGAATACAGAAAGAAAGATTTCCCGATATTGAAGATTATGAAAAAGTGAAAGGGATATATATTATAAACAAGGAAAATATAGTCGGAAAATGTAAAGAAAATATGATAATACTTCATCCGTTACCGAGAGTGGACGAAATATCAGCCGATTTGGACAATACAAAATATGCACTGTATTTTAAACAGGCAAAAAACGGAATTCCTGTAAGGCAGGCGATGCTGATGACAGTTCTCAATAAAACAGAAAATATATATAAATTGGAGGTTTAATAATGGAATTACAAATAACAGCTTTAAAAAACGGGATAGTCATTGATCATATTCCTGTGGAAAAGACATTCCCCATTGTTGAAATATTGCATTTGAGAGAATACGGAGAAATAGTGACGGTTGCCTGTAATTTAAAAAGCAGTTCATTAGGAAAAAAAGGACTGATAAAAATAGAAGATAGAAGTTTGGGAGAAAACGAGCTTGGAGAAATAGCAATTCTTGCCCCAGATGTGACAATAAATATAATCGAGAATTTTAAAGTCGTAAAAAAAATTAAACTTGCCATACCGAATGAAATTACAGGACTGATAAAATGCAACAATAATAAGTGTATATCAAATTATGAAAATATAGAAACAAAATTTATAAAAATAATAGAAAGAAATAAAATAAAATACAAATGTTTTTACTGCGAAAGAGTTACGGCAGAAAATGAAATAGAACTGAAGCCCTTATAAAAATATCTGAAAGAGGTAATATATGTACAAAAATAAAATAAATAATACCGATAAAAGCATTTATCAGTGTTCCGGAGAAAAAACAGGTCTTCTGGAAAATGTGACAGTATCTGAAAATAAATATTTGGGCGGAAATAATTATTTAATGAAAATTTTTTCTGAAAATGTAATAAAACAGGTTACAAATCCCAAAGCAGGACAATTTTATATGCTGAAATTGAAAAATCAGATTAGAATATTGAGACGTCCCGTAAGTTTGCATAGTGTAAATTCTGAAAAAGGTGAGGTGGAATTTCTTTATAAAGTTACGGGAAAAGGGACGGAAGAAATTTCAATGCTCCAAAAAGGGAATATACTGAATATACAGGGTCCTCTCGGAAAAGGATTTGACATATGTGAAAAGTCTGAAAATATCATTATTATAGGAGGAGGAATAGGGCTTGCACCTTTGAAACAGCTGATAAAAGAGCTTTTAAAATATAAGGAAAATAAGAATATTATTTTTATTGCAGGAGGAAGAAATAAAGAGGCAATAAATGTTTTAAACGGTTTTCCTTCAGACAGAAGACTTTATACCGTTATCTGTACCGATGACGGAAGTTCGGGAGAAAAACTGAATATAGCGGAAATGTTGGAAAAAGTCCTCAAAAATGGTAAAAATCCCGATATGATATATTCATGCGGCCCTGACAGAGCATTGAAAATTATAAATGACATTGCAAACAGAAAAAATATTCCGTCCCAGATATCTATGGAAGAAAGAATGGCATGCGGTGTAGGTGCATGTGTGGGCTGTTCCGTAGAAACAGTTTTAGGAATGAAAAGAGTATGTCATGAAGGTCCTGTATTTTACAGCAGTGTATTTTCCCAAAATAGAGGTGAAGTTAATGTCAACTGATACGGAAAAAATCAATAAAAACAGTCTTGAAACGGAATTTATGGGAGTAAAACTTCAAAATCCCCTAATGACGGGAAGCGGATGTTTTGCTTTCGGAACGGAATATATGGATTATTTTAATCCTAACGATTTGGGAGCCATAGTTATAAAAGGCCTGACATTGGAAATGAGGCAGGGGAACAAGGGTACTCGAATTGCGGAAACTCCGGCAGGAATGTTAAACAGTGTAGGTCTGGAAAATCCGGGAATAGATTCTTTTGAAAAACATGTACTGCCTAAGATGGATAAATATCTGAATGTGCCGATTGTCGCCAATATTAACGGAAAATCCGTGGAAGAATATGTAAAGCTGACGGAAAGACTTGATAAAATTGACAAAATAGAAATGCTTGAACTTAATATATCCTGTCCTAATGTAAAAGACGGAGGAATGGCTTTCGGAGCAAATCCTGAAATGGCAAAAAGAGTAACAGGAGAAGTAAGAAAAGTTACAAAAAAGCCGTTAATGATAAAACTTTCCCCTAATGTTACGAATATTGTGGAAATAGCAAAAATAATTGAAAATGAAGGAGCAGACGGTATTTCCATGATAAATACCCTGCTTGGAATGGCGATAGACGTTAAAACAAAAAAACCTGTTTTAGGAAATGTATACGGAGGTTTGTCCGGTCCTGCAGTAAAACCCATAGCATTGAGAATGATTCATCAGGTATCCCAAGCCGTATCGGTACCGATTCTCGGAATGGGGGGAATAAACAGTACTGAAGATACAGTAGAATTTTTTTTAGCTGGAGCTTCGGCAATATCATTAGGAACAGCTTTTTTTCCGAACCCTATGATAGCCGTGGAGATAATACAGGGACTGAAAGAATATTGTAAAAATGAAAAAATATACAATATTTCGGAAATAGTCGGATATGCCCATACGGATAACGGCACTGCTTACAGAAAAAGATTGGGAATTGAATAATTAAGTAACAATTGTAAAAAAATTATAACAACTATTATATGAATGTGAGGAGGAAAAATTTTGAAATATATAAACGATACGGCTAAAGAAAAGCTGATAATTGCTCTTGATTACAATAATTTTCAGGAAGCCGAAAAATTAGTTGAAAATTTAGGAGAAAATATTTCAACATATAAAGTCGGACTTGAAATTTTTTTAAACACAGGAGGAGAAATAATTGATTATTTACATAGTAAAAATAAAAGGGTATTTCTTGATTTAAAGTTTCATGATATTACTAATACTGTAAAAACGGCATGTGAATATGCCATAAAAAAAAATGTGTTTATGTTTAATGTACATTGTTCCAATGGAAGCCTTACTATGAAGGAAATAAGGGAACTTTCGGAAAAATATTCTTCTAAAGCTCTTTTAATAGGAGTTACTATCCTTACTAATCTTTCTGAAAAAGATATTCGGGAAATGTTTGACAGCAAAATGAAGTTGGAAGATTTAGTATTAAATATGGCAATTTTGGCTGAAAAAAACGGTATGAACGGGATTGTGTGTTCACCGAGAGAAGCAGGAGATATAAAAGAAAAATTGGGAAATGATTTTCTTACCGTGTGTCCGGGAGTAAGACCTGAATTCAGTCTGAACAGTAAAGATGATCAGAATAGAATAATGACACCGTATCAGGCAATAAAAAACGGAGCTGATTTTCTTGTAGTGGGAAGACCCGTAACAAAAGCTGAAAATCCCGAAAAAGCCGTAAAAATGATATTGGAGGAAATTTCAGAAGCTTTATAGTTTTTCTACGCTCACTCACTGCATTTTTCACGCAGTAAAATTTGAATGTTGAAGAGGGACTGAAATTTAAAGAAACGGTTTTAAATGGGAATATAATTAAATTGTAATAGTAAAAATATATATTTGAAATATAAGTAAAAGCTTCGGCATTCAAAATTTTACGAAAAAATATGAATTA
>JAUNKI010000075.1 GCA_030532815.1 Leptotrichiaceae bacterium | reverse complement strand
TTTATATTTTTTGAGGCAGCACTTGAAAAAACTGTGTTTAAGTTTTTCAAAAAAACTTTTTTATCAAATTTTTTTGAAAAAAGTTTGAGATATTATATGAAAGCCTTTATTTTTTTTAAAATAACTGATAAAATATAAAACGAGGTGATAAAAGATGAAAACAAATTTCCATACACATAATTACAGATGCGGTCATGCTGTGGGAAATGTAGAGGATTATGTAAAAGTTGCCGTAAAAGCAGGATATACGGAACTGGGGATATCGGATCATGCTCCGCTTCCTGCATACTATTTCGACAGAATGCAAATGAATGAACTGGAAAGCTATCTGGAAGAAATAGAAGAAAGTCAGAATAAATACGGTAAACAGATTAAAATATATAAGTCTTTGGAAATAGAGTATTTTCCGGAATTTCAGAATTACTATGATGAGCTTAAAAATAAACTGGATTATATAATATTGGGACTGCATGCTTTCAGGAAAAGCGAAGGGGATAAGGATAAAATATATAATGCCTGGACAATAAAAAATGAAGAAGATATAATTTTTTATGCAAAATATATGGCAGAAGCCGTAAAGTCGGGAAATTTTGATTATATTGCCCACCCTGATTTATATATGATTAATTATAGAGAGTGGACATCTGCCTGTGTTGAAGCTGCACATATAATATGCAGAGCAGCTGAAGAAACGGATTTGCCTTTGGAGGTAAACGCAAACGGTATAAGGAAAACATTGGCAAGGCATCCTGAATGGGACAGATATATGTATCCCTATAAGGAATTCTGGGAAATTGTAAGTCAGTACAATATCCGCACCATAATAGGCTCGGATGCTCATGACTATAATGAAATGGAAGATGAACCGATGGAAATGGCAAGGAAATTCGCCGAAGATTTGAAACTGAATGTTATTGAAACAATATTTAAAAAATAAAATTTCAAACTTGAAAAGGGAGTTATGCGTTATCCTGAAATTAACGTAAATTTATTTTATAAGGAATTTTATAATAATGGAAAATTTCAGATTTTTAAAAGGAAGTAAAATGACGCACCCGACTACGGGAATTACTCTGGAATATCTGGATAAGTCAAATGCGGTCTGTTTTGTGCTGTTTAACGAAACGAAAGAAAAAGTTATTCTTGTAAAGCAGTTCAGACCGGGACCGAAAGATTATACTCTGGAGATAGTTGCAGGACTCATAGACGAGGGAGAAGATCCCAGAACAGCGGCTTTCAGAGAGCTGAGAGAAGAAACGGGATATACTGAAGACGATGTGACAGATTACAGAGAACTTGGAAAAGGGCTGTTCGTTTCTCCCGGATATACTACTGAAAATCTTTATTTTTACAGCGGAAAACTGAAATCGGATTCTATAAAACCTAAGGAGCTTTCTTTAGATGAAGGAGAAGAAATAGAAGTAAAGTGGATTGCAGTGAAGGAACTGTTAAAAGAAACAAATGATATGAAAACAGTATTCGGAGTAACGTATTTTAAAGAAAAGGAATAAAAAACGGAACACATAAAATAAAAGAGAAAGGAGGCGTAAAAATTATGACAGAAGAAAAAGATGAAATAACTCCTGAAGAAATTGAAGAGTTGAAAAATGAAATAAAGCATAGAATGTCAGATGGAAATGAAGAACCGGAGGAAGAGGAAATAACCCCGGAAGAAATGGCTGAAGAAATACAGCAAATTGAATCTGAAGAAGAACTGGAAGAATATTTAGAAGAAAATCATTCGGTAGATATAGCCGAAAGTTTTGAAGAACTGGATGATGAAGAACTGCTCAGAGTATTTGAATTAATGAGTAACGAACAGAAAGCAAGTATAGTGGAACAGGCAGATGAAGACTTGCAGAAAAGGGTGTTTGAACTTATAGATGATGAGGAAGCCATAGATATTTTGAGTTATATGTCTCCTGATGATATTGCCGATATTTTAGGTTATATAGATATTCAGAAAAGCAAGACGATTCTTACAAAGATGAAAAGATCCCAAGCCAATAAAATAAGAGAACTGCTCGGATATGAAGAAGATTCGGCAGGGGGGATAATGACTACGCAATATATTGCTTTTAAAGAAAATCTGGAAATAAAAGACGTAATTTCCAAAATAAAGGTAATAGCACCAAAAACAGAAGTGATAGAAACGATTTTTGTTATAAACGAGAAAAAAGAATTAGTAGGAGAAGCGGATTTGAGAGATATACTCATTGCCGCCGATGATATAAAACTCATGGAAATAATGAATGAAAATATAATATGGGTACATCCTGAAGAAGATCAGGAAGATGTAGCGAGACTTGTTTCAAAATATGATTTGAAAGTTGTCCCTGTTGTAAATAAAAAGAAAAAACTCCTGGGAATAATAACCATAGATGACATTATTGATGTTATCCATGAAGAAAATACGGAAGATATTTTAAAATTAGGGGGAGCTTCAGACGAAGAAGATGTATATTCGGAATTTACATTTTCGGTAAAAAAAAGACTTCCATGGCTGACTATAAATCTCGGTACTGCATTTTTAGCGGCATTTACCGTAGGAATATTTTCAAATACCATTGATAAAGTTGTAGCTCTTGCAGCTACCATGCCTATTGTCAGCGGAATGGGAGGAAATGCAGGAACTCAGTCACTGACCATAACAATACGTGCTCTGGCTCTTGGAGAAATTGATATGAAGGATACTTTAAAAATAGTATTTAAAAATCTTCTTGTAGGTGCAGTGAACGGAGCTGTTTTAGGTATATTGTGCGGAATCGTAATGTATGCCCTGTACAATAATGTTTATTTGGGAGTGATAATTTTTATGGCAATGGTGGGAAATCTGGTATTGGCATGTATAATAGGTTTTCTGGTTCCGATTACTTTAAAAGCCGTAAAAATCGATCCTGCTATGGCATCTGCCGTTCTACTGACTACTGTAACTGACGTATGCGGTTTTTTCCTGTTTCTGGGATTAGCGACATTATTTCTGGACAAATTAGTGTAATATACTTAAAAAATGAATAATGCCGAGGAAAGGTTATATAAATGAAAATAGGATTATTAATAATTTTATACTTTGTATTTTATTTTTTCATAAGGAAAATACGTAGAAATATAAAATTAAGTTTTGAAAAACTGGAAGAATTAAACGGAGAGTTCATATACACATTTTTAAAAAATTTTTCAAAAAAAGAAATTTACTTTACTCTTGAAGAAGTTCATTCTTTATATTTTACCCGAATGATTGTCAAAAATCGGAATTTCGCGAGTCTGACTGCATATATTGTACTGGAAGATGAATATACGATGAAACTCCAGAAAAAAGAAAATATAATAATATTTTTTAAAAGCTGTAAGGAAAATAAACCCGAACTGTATGAAAAATTTTTAAAGGCTACTCCTATGGGAATTGACATATCAGGAATAATGGATAAAGAAATAGAAAATTATAAAAATAACAGTAAATAATAAAAGAAAGTGCAAATTTTATATATGAAGACAGAAAAAATTTTAGGATATGATGTTTATAGAAAAAAAGTAAAAAATATAAATTTAAGAATAAACAGAAATATGGAAGTTTATATTTCAGTTCCCATGAATTTACATACAAGTTATATTGAAAATTTTATACGTTCAAAAGAAAGTTGGATAAAAAAAGTTTTAAATAAAATTGAAAATATAAAATCAGAGCAGGCGGAATATGAATATAAAACAGGAGAAATTCATAATTTTCTCGGAGAAAAATATATTTTAAAAGTTAAAATAAGTAACAATAATAAAGTCAGTGTGAAAAAAGAAACAGGAGAGATATTCCTTATTACAAAATCCGAAATTTCAGAAGAAAAGAAAAAAATAATGGAAAAGTGGTATTTTGAATGTGCCAGAAAGCTATTTCCCGATATAACGGAAAAATGGCTCGGCATACTGGACGAGACGATAGAGCATTTGTCCATTAAACCTATGAAAACAAGATGGGGTTCATGTAATTACAGGAAAAGATATATAAATCTCAATACTGAGCTTATAAAAAGAACTCTTTTTGAAATAGAATATGTTATTCTGCATGAACTGGCACATCTGAAGTATCCCAATCATGGGAAAGGATTTTACAATTATGTGGAAAAATATATGCCGAATTACAGAAAAGCTGAAAAAATGCTTAATGCAAAACATTATTATTAGAAAATAATAAGAAAATTCGGTATATGATTTTTTAAAATATAAAATAAAACGGAGGTTCGGATAATTTGAGCTATGAAGAATGACAAAGTTAATAATGGGAAATTGCTGATTTTTAAGTGATTTCCTTTTATTTTGATAAAAGTATATCCTAATGAAAAATATCTGCATTTATTAAAGAGATAAAAGATTTTTTAGGGGAATTCCGTTATTGGAGTTACTCTGTTTTTTTTTGAAAAAAAGTATTGGTAAATAATCTGAAATATTGTATAATTAAAACGTAGAGAAGAGATGAGCAACTTGAACTTGTTAGAGTTAATACAATTAATAATTAACCTACTTATACTTTATAACTTCTGGAAAAAATGTAAAAAGTAGGCTTTGATTAAGGGGTGGAAGCTTCTCTCTACAAAAAATAATGAGGAAAGTGATAGAGATGACAGGATATATAAATTTAATATTATCAGTAATTATATTGGTATTGGTAATCAGAAAGAAATAAAAAAGCCTCATTTGTATAATTTGAGGCGACAACTTGAACTTGTTTACAATTAATTATATAAAATATACACAAAAAAGTCAAGGGAGGATTTATGAAAAGCAAAAGAGGAGGATTTAGAAGAGGAGCAGGCAGACCTGTAGGAACAACTAAAGAAATAACAAAAAATATGACATTTTTAGGGGTAAAAGTTACAGAAGAAGAAAAGAAAAAATTAAACTGTAACTTACAAAAATATATGAAATTACATTCTTTAAATAAAAGTGCTGCAATAAGAAAAATATTTACAGAATTATAAAGAAAAGTTCTAAAAAAGTTCTAAAATTTTTTGAAAACGTAAAAATTATATGGAAAATATAAAATCTTAAAATTTTATGTATTGAAAAATAAGGCTTGTAAACTATTAATATTTTTAGAGGCATGCTAAAATAAAAGTATTAAAAACAATTGTAAAGGATAGGGAAATGAATAAGAGAGAAAAAAAATTTTATGAAAGATTTAAATCGGAAAATATAGATGAAGAACAGATAGGAAAAGCAAAAAATATGGCAGGTCATTTAGGAAATATATCGTCGAAATTTTTACTTCTCGTAAAAATGATAAATTCCAATCTGAAAGGGGAATTTAAAATTTCGGCAATGGATAAACTTAAAATAATAGGTGCAATAGTCTATGTAATAACCCCTACAGATGCAATACCTGATTTTATGCCGTTACTGGGGTTCAGTGATGATATTGCCGTAGTGACTTATGTTTTATCAAAACTGAATAAGCTGATTTCGGAATATGAACAGTTTGAAAATGAAAAAATACAGGAAAGGAAAAAAAACGAAAAACCTGATTTTGAAAGTATGAGAGTAGTAAATGAAGATACTGAATAAAATCATCATAAAGGAAGAAAAATGAAAAAAGAAATATTTTTAAAACAGTTTCCTGAAAACTTGGAATATGAAGTGAGCAGGCTGTATAATTTTTTTGAAATGGCAAAGGAATACGGTATAATAACTTACACTGAAGAATTTTATACTCCCAATATATGGAAAAAACTGACGGAAAAAATAGAAGGACTCAGAGTTGAAACAGGCGGAGTATTTGAAAATAGCGACAGGCGTCAAATAAGCTTTATTCCTCAAGAGATTTTCACAGAAGAAATTCAGGGTATGAACGGAAGAATAAAAGACAGTTTGGAATTTCCTTGCAGACTTTTGAAAATAGAAATAAACTTAAAATTCAGAGAATATACACATAGAGATTTTCTGGGAAGTTTAACGGGGCTGAATATAAAAAGGGAATTAATGGGAGATCTTATTTTAAATGAAGGGAAGGGGTATATTCCCGTATCGGAAAAAATAGCAGACTATATTCTGTCAGAATTGAAACAGATTGGACGTACACCATGTATAGTAGAAGAAGTGGATGTGAAAAATACGGAAGTTATACCTGAATATAAATATGACGACAGGTTTATTACTGTTCCATCAAAAAGGCTTGACAGTATCATTTCAGCAATAACAAACTTGTCAAGAGCAAAAGTAATAGAGCCTATAGAAAAAGGAAAAGTTTTAGTAGACTATTCCGAAGAAAAAAATAAAGCGAGAATGCTTGAAACGGGAAGTCTTATAACGATAAGAGGGTTTGGAAAATATAAACTGTTTTCCGAACACGGAGAAACAAAAAAAGGAAAAGAGAGACTGTTAATTAAAAAATATATATAATGCTGTGTTCCCGAATTGTAATTATAAAAATAGAAAGGAAAATGAAAATGTCGGAAAAAATAAAAAAGAAATATAAATGGAATTTAAATGATATTTACAAAAATTACGGGGAATGGGAAAAAGATTTTGAAAAAGCCCGGAAAATAAGACAGGAGCTTATTCTGTACAAAGGAAAAATGTCAAATGAAAAGAAATTATTGGATTTTTTAAAAAAGCAGGAAGAACTTGATAAAATTTCTTATAAACTGTACAGATATCCCCAACTTGCAAGGGACTTAAATTCATCGGACAAGGAAGCTGTAGAGAATTTACAGAAAATACAGTTTTTCTTTTCCGAAATATCTACTGATCTGTCATGGCTGAATGCGGAACTTATTGATAATAAAAAGAAAATAGAAAAATGGATAGAAAAAGAGGAGTTTTCAGATTATAAATTCGGACTGGAAAATCTGTTCAGACTTCAGAAACATGTGTTAAGTGAAAGGGAAAGCAGACTTTTTTCCTATTTCAGCTCATTTTTTTCGACGCCGTCATCAATATATACGGAAATTACCGTGACTGATGTGGAATGGCCGAAAGCCGTACTGAGTACCGGAGAAAAAGTCGAGGTGACTACTGCCAACTATTCCAGAATTTTAACAAACAGCAGAAATCAGAAGGACAGAAAACTGATGTTTGAAAATTATTACGGAATATATAAGAAGAAAGAAAATACAATAGCTGCAATATATAATTCAATTTTGCAGAAAAATATAGGAAAAAAGAAAGCTTATGAATATAATTCATTTTTACTGAGTTTCCTTGAAGGAAACAATATTCCTGAAAAAGTATATCTAAATCTTGTAAATACTGCAAAGGAAAATACGGAACCGCTTAGAAGATATCTGAAATTAAGAAAGAAAATATTGGGCTTGAAAAAATATCATAATTATGACGGCTCGGTAAATCTTATTGAATTTAATAAAGACTATGAATATGACGATGCGAAAAAAATAGTACTGGAGTCGGTAAAACCCTTAGGAAAACAATATACGGAAAAAATGAAAAAAGCTATAAGTGAAGGCTGGATTGATGTATTTGAAGCAAAGGGAAAACGTTCGGGAGCCTATTCGGCAGGAGTTTACGGAGTTCATCCTTATATGCTCCTAAATTACAATAAAACATTGGACGGTGTTTTTACATTGGCACATGAATTGGGACATACGTTACATACGCTGTATTCAGATGAAAACCAGCCGTTTTCCATGTCGGGATATACAATATTTGTCGCGGAAGTGGCGTCTACCTTCAATGAAAGACTTTTACTTGATTATATGCTTGAAAAAACTGAAGATCCTAAAGAAAGAATAGCTTTACTTGAGCAGGAAATAAGAAATATAACGGGAACTTTCTATTTTCAGTCATTACTTGCAGATTATGAATACAGAGCTCATTCATTGGCGGAAAAGGGAGAACCTGTAACGGCTGAAGTTTTGACTGGAATTATGGAGAAACTTTTTGATGAATATTACGGAAAAGATGTAGAAAAGGATGAACTACTTTATATATTATGGTCAAGAGTACCTCATTTTTTCAATTCACCGTTTTATGTCTATCAGTATGCTACGTGTTTTGCTTCATCGGCAATACTGTATGACAGAATAATAAAGGAAAAGAATAAGGAGAAAAAGGAGAAAGCACTGAAAAAATATATAGAACTGCTGTCTTCAGGAGGAAATGACTTTCCGATGGAACAGCTGAAAAAAGCCGGAGTAGATTTATCTAAGAAAGCAGCGATAAAAGCAGTTTCAGAGCAGCTTGATATACTTATAGACAAGTTAGAAAAAGAAATAAAAGAAATAAATATTAAATAAATAATTTTCAGTTGGCTTTAATATTTCTATGATATCATAATAAAAAAATGAAAGGAAACAATAATTATGACTATAATAGAAAAAATAAAGAAAATTCTCCCTATTATGAAAAAGGGTGTTGAAAGATTTCCGATAACGGTTCTTTTCAGTATAGCTACTTTCGGACTGTTTTCACATATAATAAGAATAAGTGACTTTAAAGGCTGGGAGACGGTACCTGACTGGATGTGGAAATTAACCGTTTTATTAATTTTAGGTATCCCTATAACGGCAACTTTGGAACTTATAAGGGAAAAATATTTTTCCGATAAAAATATAGTCAAAATGAGGATAGTATCATTTATAATTACATCAGGACTGTTATTTTTCATTAAAATAATATATTTGTCTCGTGAAAAAATAGAAGATTTTCTGGGATTGTTTTTTATAGGTGTAATTTCATGTCTTTTATTTTTTCTGGTACCTGTAATAAACAGAAAAAATGACGGAGAAAAATATATACAGTCTGTTGTACTGAACATAGTAGTTACAGTGACTTTTTCAGCGACATTGTATTTAGGCATAGTTGCAATAATAGGTGCGATAGATCTTCTTCTTGTAGATATAAGAAATTCCATATATTTACAGTCCTTTAT
>JAUNKI010000074.1 GCA_030532815.1 Leptotrichiaceae bacterium | reverse complement strand
TTTTGTTTTTACAGCGAACGGGCATTTTTGAGCTTTAGTAAAATTTGTGTTGAATTGTTTTTTTGCCAAGCTTTTTTTCCAAAAAAAGCGTAAAACTTTTTTGCAAAAAAGGTTGGAAAAACTTAACTTAACATATATTTCTGTAATTTTCTGCTTGAAAGTGAAAGAACTATCGTTCCTATAATAAGTATCGTTGATAAAGCATTTATTACAGGAGACACTCCGAATTTAATCATGGAATATATCTGTACAGGAAGCGTATTTGAATTAGTTCCCGTAACAAAACTTGTAATTACAAAATCATCAAGGGAAAGAGTCATAGCCATTAAAAATGCTGATATAATACCCGGCATCATTGACGGCAATATTACTTTCATTAATGTCTGAATTTCACTTGCTCCCAAATCTCTTGAAGCTTCAACTATTGAATAGTCAAATTCATCGAGTCTCGCCATTATTATAAATAATGAAAAAGGAATATTAAATGTCGTATGAGCTATGAAAATAGTCGTCATTCCCAACTCCACTCCTTTATACAGCCCTATCTGCATATTAAAGAAAATAAGTAACGAAACTCCTATTATAAGATCAGGCAGTATCAGCGGAATATAATTTAAAAATTTGACATAATTTTTCAATCTGGAATTATACCATTTTATTGCTATTGCTCCGAAAGTTGCTACAGCTACTGAAAATAAAGATGAAGTTATTCCTATTACAAGACTTCTTCCAAATGCCTGCCATAAATCAGGAGATTTCTGAAAAAGTTCCACATACCATTTTAATGAAAATCCGCTCCATGCAAAACTTTTAGAACTGTTAAACGATAGTGTTACAAGCATGACTATCGGCAAATAAAAAAATATCATTACAAGTACAAAGAAAACCAGAGAAATTCTTCTTTTATCATTCATTATTTTTCTTCCTCCTTTTCCATTTTCATCGACAGCCATACACCAAGTGTCGTTATGATTATGAATATTGTTGAAATTGCAGAAGCCGCAGGCCAATCCCTCAGCTGAAACATTCTACTTGCTATTATGTTTCCGAGCATTATTCCGTCAGTTCCGCCTACAAGATCGGGTACGGCATATGAACCTATTGCCGGAACAAATGTAAATACTATTGCCGTGACAATTCCCGATTTTATCCCGGGTATAAATACTCTCAACAATGACTGAAATTTATTTGCCCCCAAATCACTTGCCGCATCAAGAAGAGAAAAATCAAATTTTTCTATGGCGGAATAAAGAGGCAGTATAGCATAAGGTAAAAATACATACACACTTATAATTATTACGGCATATTTATTGTAAAGCAGAGACAGAGGAGTTTTAAGTCCGAATATCCCCATTAACAGCTGGTTTATTATTCCGTTATTTCCCAGTATGGCAATGAAGGAAAATATCCTCACAAGAAAATTTGTCCAAAACGGTATTACTATAAGCAGAAGCCAGAAATTTTTAAATTTCGACCTTGATATATAATATGCTGTCGGCACAGCCAAAATCAATGTAACAGCTGTTATCCATATTGATATATTCAATGTTTTTATTACGACTTTTACCACATCACTCGAAGTAAACAGCATTCTGTATGCTGCCAATGTATGTTTCATAGGCATGGCTATTCCGCCGTAGGCCCCTTTTTTCAGAAAACTGAAATATATTATAATCAGTGTGGGAAATCCGAAAAACAAAGTCATCCAGAAAGTGAGAGGTAAATAATACATCCATTTCAGAAAATCCTTTTTTTCACTGATTTTTCTTTCAATTTTTTTTGCCAATTAGTTCACCTCCACTAAATACGCATCTTCATAATGCCAGTAAAAATAAACTTTTTCCTTCCATTCAAAAAGCTCTTCTTCGGTCAGAAATTTCCTATGCTGGTCATAGGCATTGATTATTCTGTTTACACCGTCGACTTTTATGAACAGTTTACTTTGAAACCCCGTATAAATAACTTCATCTACTGTTCCTTTAATAACTTTGTAGTTATCATTGTCAGTATATCTAGGTTCAATATCGACTTTTATTTTTTCAGGTCTCAATGTCAATTTTACTTTATCTCCTATTTTAACAGGTTTGTCAAGTTCTATTTTAAATCTTCCCAGTTCATCATTTTCAGCATACCCGTATTTGTCATATACTTCAGTGACTTTTCCTTCTATAAAATTTGTTTCTCCGATAAAATCGGCAACAAATCCATTTGCAGGCATTTCGTATATTTCGTTCGGTGTTCCGATTTGCAGAACCTCCCCTTTATTCATAACGGCTATTCTGTCCGATACACTCAGCGCCTCTTCCTGATCATGAGTTACAAATACAAATGTTATGCCTACTTCATCATGAATAGTATCGAGTTCTATAAGTAATTTCTGTCTCAATTTTGCATCAAGTGCTGAAAGCGGCTCGTCAAGGAGTAATACATCAGGTTTGCTGATTAATGCCCTCGCTATTGATACCCTCTGTTTCTGACCTCCGGAAAGGTTTGAAGGCATCTTGTCCTTATGCTCCCGTAATCCGACTAATTCCAGATATTTAAGTACTTCCCTTTCGATTTCCTCTTTAGATGCTTTCTTTATTTTTAAAGGAAATGCTACATTTTCAAATACGGTCATATTCGGAAACAGTGCATAATTTTGAAAAACTGTATTTACATTTCTCTGATTAGGGTTCAGATGGTCTATAATTTCTCCGTTTATGGAAATAGAGCCCTTATCAGGTCTTATAAATCCTGCTATCATTCTCAGCAATGTTGTTTTACCGCAACCTGATGGTCCTAATAATGAAAAAAATTCTCCTTTTTTTATTTCAATATTAATATTTTTTAAGATTTCTTCTTTTCCAAATGTTTTTCCTACATTTTTAATTTCAAGATTTTTTTTCAATGTTTTCTCCTTTCAACTCCTAACTATATTAATTTTTTAACTTAAAAAGAAGTTTGTACTTTACAAACTTCTCTGATTATATCATATTATTTCTGAATTTTATATATATTTGAAAAAATATTAAAAATTATTTTTTTATTTTTCTTCCTCTTGCATTTCCGATACTTTTTTCCATTCCGATTTTCCTTATAATTTTATACTTTCTTCTCGTATATTATATCAGTTATTACTGAATTTTTCACTTATTCCGTCATATTTCTCCACATCGTTCGTTACAATATTGCAGAAAATTCTCCTTAATTTCTTATTGTACAAAACAGTTACGTGTGAACAGACGGAAACAGTCCCTCTCCTTTTATAAAAGTTTTTATTTCGTTTTTTCAATTATATACTATTACTGCTGCTTTTAAAAATTAAGCAACAGGAAAAATGTAATTTTTTAAAATAATACACCGTAACTTTTCAGATTGTTCGGCTGAAACGGATTTTATAAAATCTATTATCTTTTAAAAATATTGTATAATGATACAAACAGTAACGCCGTTATTAACCCTATATAAATTTTTTCTATCTTTCCGCCATTCAGCTTCTGATTAATCACTGTTCCTATAAAACCTCCTGCTACTGCCGAAATGCATATAAACGGAATAAAAGACAGATTATAAGAATGTATCTTGCCTGAAAAAATAATATTTCCCAGTTTTGATATTTGTGCAAAAAATATTGTAGCTATGGAATAAACAGTAGCTTCTTTCATAGTATAAGAAAATAGAAGCATTAAAAGAGCTACATTTAAAGGACCTCCGCCTATTCCTAAAAAAACTGACACTGCTCCTAAAAAAAATCCTGCTGCAAAAATAGAAGGAAAATTTTTCATACGATAGGATTTTATTTTTTCTTTATTAAGAGTATAAATCAGTATACATACGAGGGTAAATGCGAGCATTCCTCCCTGAACGATTTTTACTGTTTCATTTTTATATGTTTCTGCAAATATATTAAAAATATTTTCTCCTACTGTTCCGCCCACTAATGAGCCGAAGGATATCCAGAAAATAACTTTCATCTGAAATGAAAAACCGTTTTTCATCTGTTTTATTATGGACACAATACTCATTGTAAATACTGCAACTGACGAATAAAAGCCTATTTCACTCATAGTATGAAATCCTGCCGCATCAAACAGAGGCTTTATTACTACTCCTCCTCCAAGCCCTGAAATTGCTCCCAATGTAGTTGCAACCGATATAATAACTGTATATATTAATATTATCATTTTATTTTTCCATATTGAATAGATATTAAAGTAGTAATTACTTCACAACTCCTATACGGTCTCCTTTCTCTCTGTCAATAAATCAGAATACCCGTTACGGCAGTTATAACTGTTATAACAATCGGATTTACTTTCCATTTCAGAAATACCGTTATCGCTATTCCGAATATTATGAAACTTTTTATATCAATAAAATTTTTCCTATTCATTAAAATCAGAGCTGCAGACAGTATAAGCCCTACAACTACAACTCTCAACCCTATAAAAGCATTGCTTATGTATACATTATCCCTGAATTTCAGAAAAAATATGCTGAATACTGTCATTATTATAAGAGACGGAGTTATAAGACCTACGGTAGCAGCCGCTGCTCCTGCGGCATTTCCCGTCACAAGGTATCCCACATATGTAGAAGCATTTATTGATATAGGTCCGGGAGTTACCTGAGAAACTGCCACAATATCCGTAAACTGAGGAACAGTAATCCATTTATGCATTTCAACTACTTCTTTCTGTATTAAAGGCAGAATTGCGTAGCCTCCTCCGAAACTGAACAGACCTATTTTAAAAAAAGTAATGAATAACAGCCATAATGTTTCCAATTTTACACCTTCCTTTTCCGTAGTGCTCCCAATATATTTCCCGCTATTGTTCCTGAAATAATTATAAATATAGGCGGAAATTTCAAATAAGCCACCGATACGGCAATTATCAGAACTATAAATACGGTAATTCTGTTTATTCCCGCCTGTTTACCTATAGTATAGACACTTGCTCCGATAAGAGCCGCCACCATAGGTCTTATTGCCTTAAACGCCTTTATTACATAAATATTATCCTGAAAATTTCTGAACAGAGCGGCTAACAGCCATATGATTAAAAAGGCGGGAAGAACTGCTCCCAAGACGGTTACAAACATTCCCGTATATCTTTTTACTTTAAAACCGACAAATACCGCCATATTTACTGCCAGAACACCGGGAGCCGACTGTGCCAGTGCAAGAAGACTGATAAATTCTTCTTTTTCTATCCATTTTTTCTTATCTACAATTTCATTTTGAATAAGAGGAATCATTGCATAACCTCCTCCAAGAGTAAATGCACCTATTTTAAAAAATATTTGAAATAACTCAAAATATATTTTCATTTTGCTCCTTTACTATCTTTTTCAAATCACAGCTTTTGATTGAATGTCCGTAAATTTATATTCGATTATTAATTTTATGAAATACACCGTTTTTCTAATTTTTCCTTTTAGAGAAATATATATATCTACATAATACTGAAGAAACAAATCCGAATCACAGACGGATTTATCTGAAACATTGTTAAGTTTTGTAAATTTAATACTTGCTTTATTTATAACTTAGAGTGTATCTGAAAACCCAAAATCTGCAATATTTTCAACCCCTTTTTTGCTTTTTAAATTAACAGAGTCATAATAAAATCGATATTCCGTTATTTTGACAGTTTTCAGACACATCCCAATAACATTTATTAATTTTCTTATTTATAGAAATCATAGTATTTTTGGAATTTTCAGACATAATTTAATCCAAACTTATTATTTCATTATTCAGATTCGTATACTTTCTTATTTCCTAATATTAATTTTTATTGAAAAATTCTTTTCCGAGTTCTTTCAAATAAAAAACATCGTATACTCCGCACAGTTCTCTTATTGAATGCATGGCAAGCATAGGAACTCCCAGATCTATAGCATCTATATCCAAATGTGTTGATGAAATAGGCCCTATGGTGCTGCCTCCCCTTTCATTGGACTGATTTACAAAAGGCTGTATTTTAATGTCCGTACCTTCTATTATCTGTTTCAATACTGCAATTGAAAAACCGTCAGAAGTATATCTCTGATTTGCACTTATTTTCACTGATATTCCTTCATTTATTCTTCCTCTGCTTGTAGGATCGGTTTTTTCCATATGTCCAGGATGGGCTGCATGGGCTCCGTCTGCCGAAAGAAGGAATGAACATTGAAGAGCCTGTAAAAATTCGCTTCTGTTGTAACCTAAAGAACACATTATCCTTTCAAGGGTATTCATAAGATAATTTGAGTCGGCTCCCTGCTTTGTCATGCTTCCTACTTCCTCATTATCAAATCCTACAAAAACATTTATCTGGTCATGTACATCTTCAGCTTCAATAAGTCCCAGAAGTCCTGCATAAACTGATACAAGGTTATCCAATTTCGGTGCTGAAATAAATTCCTCCTCTGCTCCGAGAAGGGAACCTTTTTCAAAAGCATATACAAACAAATCGAAATCAAGTATATCTTCTTTTTTTATATCAGTTTCCTTTAAAATCAAATCGAGCAAATAATTATTCTTCTCCAATTGGCTGTTTATTAATCCGAGTACAGGTAATGTGTCATTCTGTCTATCTATTTTTACTCCGTTATTCACTTCCCTGTTCTGATGTATTGCCAAATTGGGAATTGTCATTAAAGGTCTGTCTATTTTTACAGTTACCGTTTTCGGTGTAAACAAATCACCGCTTCTTACAATTACTCTTCCTGCTATTGATAAAGGTCTGTCAAACCACGTGCTTAATATCGGTCCTCCGTAAACTTCGGTATTCAGTCTTACTATATTTTCAGTTACCATTTCAGGTCGGGGCTTAATTCTGAATCCCGGAGAATCAGTATGCGAACCGAATATTTTAAATCCTTTTTTCAGATTTATGTCTCCGCCCAGTGTAAATGCGATTATCGTTGAATTTGATCTTTTTACGTAATATTTTCCGCCTTTTTTCAGTAACCACTTACTTTTAGGATAAAGTCTTTCAAAACCGTTTTCTTCTAAAATTACCGAACAATTTTTAACTACATGGTATGTACTCGGACTGTCATCGATAAATTCAATGACTTCCCTTGCAAAACTTTTAACTTCCATATCTACAAATTTTCTCTGTATTTCTTCCATTTCCCTGTTTGTATGTATCATTTTATTATACTCCTTCCTACAATTTATACTACTTTCTTCTACTTCAGTCCGTATATTACGGAAAATTTTTCTTTTAAATAATCTATATAGTATTGAGGGTTAAAAGGTTTTCCTGTCATATTTTCGAGTAGTTCTTCAGGTGTTTTTAATTTTCCGTATTTATGTATTCCTTCTTTTAATTCATTGTTGATTTGGGCAAAGTTCCCCTCTTTCATTTTTCCGCTTATGTTAACTTTTTCATTAATCGCATTGTATATTTGAGCAGCATAAGCACTTCCCAAAGCATAAGACGGGAAATATCCGAACAATCCATCAGACCAGTGAACATCCTGTAAAATACCCTCCTTGTAAGTTGACGGTCTTATTCCGAGATATTCTTCATATTTGTCTTCCCATTTTTTTGCAAGTGCATCTACATCTGTTTTTTCTTCAAGGTTACTGAAAATCTCTTTTTCAAGTTCATATCTTATAAGAACATGTATAGGATAAGTCAACTCATCAGCTTCTGTTCTTATAAATGACGCTTTTACTTCATTGGCAATTTTATAGAAATCTTCAAAACCTATTCCTTTTTCTTCCAGTCCGAACAGTTTGTCAAGTTTCGGATAAAGAAAACTTAAAAATTCCTTACTTCTGCAAAACATATTTTCGTAAATTCTCGACTGAGACTCATGTATTCCCATAGAAGTTCCCGTTCCCAGTATAGTATCCGATATTTCATCATCTATATTCTGCTCATATAATGCATGTCCTCCTTCATGTATAGTGGAATATACCGAACTTAAAAGATTGTTTTCATAGTAATGGGTAGTAATTCTTACATCCTTATTATCCACATTTGTTGTGAAAGGATGCTCACTTTCTTTCAGTACTCCCTTATCAAAACGGAATTTTATGACATTTAGAACATATTCGGATATTTCTTTCTGTTTATCAATATTGAAAGTCATTTTTCCGAATTTGTCTTTTGTTTCAATTTCCCTGTCGGACATATTTTTCTGTATTATTTTTTTTATGAAAGGAGACAGTTCACTTTTTATTTTCCCGAAAAATTCATCTGCCTCTTTTACCGTTATTCCCGGCTCATAATCTTCAAGGAGAGTATTATAAGGATGTCCTTTATACCCTCTGTATTTTATAATTTTTTTATTGAATTCTATTATTTCACTTAAATAGGATTTAAAAATACTGTAGTCATTTTTATTTTTAGCTTCTTCCCATTTTTTTGTAGAAATTATTTTTAATTCGGAATATTCTTTATATTCTTCCTTAGGTATTTTTTCCAGCTTTTCAAAATATTCCTTTTTCAGTTCTTTTATTATTTTTCTATCAATTTCATTCAGTTCATCTGTATTTATACTGTACACAAGATTTTTAAATTCATCGTTTATTATCATCGAGTAACTTTCTCCGATAAGATAACCCAACGTCTTTGAAACTCTGTCTACTGCCAAAGGAGGAGCTTCAGTTTCCAAATCCCAGTGCATAATTGTTATTGCATGATCCAGTGCCTTATTATTTTCCAGTACTTCTTTTACTTTTTTCATTTTTTCGTTTTCCATAACTTCTTCCTTCCGATTTTTGTATTTCCGTTTCCTTTTATTTAAAAATAAAACTTCTCCTTTTAAAGATATACCATTTATTCATTTGATTATGCTTAGTTTTAATAAAATTCCTTGAAAAATTTCCTTATCTATTATATACTTTTCATAATAATTACAGGAGGCTGATTTTTAATGGAATATAAAACCATAATAGTAGGTATTGCCGGAGGAACCGGTTCAGGTAAAACAAGTGTCACAAAGGAAATTTTGGAGGAACTGAAAAGAACCCGTATTAACTCCATATTACTGGAACAGGATTCGTATTACAGAAGAAATGATCATCTTACTTATGAAGAAAGAGTAAAGTTAAATTATGATCACCCTGATTCAATAGATTTTGACTTACTTGAAAAGCATATTCTTACACTTAA